>NZ_JBSOPZ010000049.1:0-41926 GCF_053763515.1 Streptomyces mabaensis | reverse complement strand
GGGCGCTCCCTTCGGTCGCGTCGCTGCGCGATGGCCTTCGGCCACCCGTGACTGTCCGCCCCGTCCCGCTGGTGCAGATGAGTGTCGGGCGGCCCCGGGGAGCGGGGCCCCACCTGAGCCCCGGCAGTGGCCGCGCTTTCGTCGGTGACCTCAGCCCGGTGGGCAGGGCAAGACACGCACCGGGTTCGGGGGCTGCGCGGCTCGGCTAAGCGGCCGAGGGCCGCCTGTTGTGCTGGAACAACCGGTGTGAGTAGTTGAGGCACAGGAATTGCCCAGCTCCGCGCCGAGGGCCACGACATCAAGGACGAGGACGTCGCCCGGCTCTCGCCGGCCCAACCGGAGAGGAGCAGGCAGAAGGCCAGCGCACGTGACCTCGAATGACGAGGCCCCGGCATCGGGGAATATCCGAGCCGCGTCCGAAGAGTCAGTCGTGACGGGCGAGCTTGACCGCGGAAACGAGCAGGATCACGGCCAGCACGGGGATGAGCACCAGATCCGAGAACACGCCGAGCAGCAGCCCGCCCAGCACCGCACCGGCGATTGAGCCCGTGATCATGACCAGGGTGAAGCGGAGGCTGGCGCCCAGCACCGCGAAGCTGCCGTCACGGCTGTAGCGGGCGAAGGCCACCAGCATCGTCGGCAGCGATACCAGCAGCGACAAGCTCCCCGCCGTCTTGATGTCCACCGCGAACAGCAGCACGATCGTCGGGATCAGCAGCTCGCCCCCGGCTACGCCCATGATGGCCGCGACCACCCCGATGCCGAAGCCGGCCACCACACCGATTGGCACCTGCGCCCACAGTGGCAGCGCGAGCGTCCCCAGGGTGGTGCTGTGCGTGACCAGCAGGGCGGCGGCCATGAGCACCATCAGCCCCGCCAGCACCTTGTACAGGGTGGAGCTGCGCATCCGCACTGCCCAGGCGGCGCCGGCCCAGGCGCCCAGCAGGCTTCCTGCCAGCAGGTTGACCGCGATGGGCCAGTGTGCGGCTACCTCCGAGGCGGGGACCGCTGCCAGGCGGGCAGGCAGCGCCACCAGGACCACCACCAGGCTCATCGCCTTGTTCAGGATGACCGCGGAGAGCGCGGCGAACCCAAACAGACCGATCAGCAGCGGCAGGCGGAACTCCGCGCCGCCCAGACCGATCATCCCGCCCAGGACGCCAACGGCCGCTCCCGCGGCGAACACCCTGGGCATGGAGTGCGTCGAACGTACGGGAATGAGGTCCTCGTCGGTGGCCATGGCGGGCATCCTCCCTGGTCACGGGCACTGCCCGCGATGGCACAGGCTCACCTTCGGGGAAAGGCACCGGGTACTGGCTCACGTGGCCGCTCAGTTGCAGCAGTCGCAGCCGGGGCGGCAGCCGCAGGCGTCCGTCTCCTGCCGCTGGGTGGGGATCGCGGCGGCCGGATCCGCGCAGCAGCCCTTTCCCTGCCAGGCGTCGCGGCCTTCCTTGACGGCGATGGCGGCGATGACGAGGGCGGCGATCGGGTCGGCCCAGGACCAGCCGAGGGTGGCGTTGAGGACCAGGCCCACCAGGAGCACGGCGGACAGGTAGGTGCACAGCAGGGTCTGCTTGGAGTCGGCGACCGCGCTGGCAGAGCCGAGTTCGCGGCCCGCGCGGCGCTGGGCGGCGGACAGGAACGGCATCACCGCGAGCGACAGGGCGGCGATGACGATGCCGGGAACGGAGCGGTCGGCCTCGCCGGTGCCGGCCAGCGCCCGGATCGCGTCGACGGTGACGTACGCGGCAAGCGCGAAGAAGGACACCGCGATGATCCGCAGGGTCGTCTTCTCACGGGCCTCGCGCACGGCATGCTCGCGGGCGGAGAACTGCCAGGCGACCGCGGCAGCGGAGGAGACCTCGATGACCGAGTCCAGGCCGAAGCCAATGAGCGCGGTGGAGGAGGCGAGAGTGCCGGCGATGAGGGCGACGATCGCCTCGATGATGTTGTAGGTGATGGTCGCGGCGACCAGCAGCCGTATCCGGCGAGTAAGCGCGTCGCGGCGGGCCGGGGACGGGCCGAGGGATATCGCGGTCATCAGCAGCACCCTTTCTCGTCCGCCTCGATGCACGCGCGGTCGGCGGCGACTGCCACCACGGCGGAACGCAGGTCGTCCAGCGCGTGTCCGAGGCGCTGGTCGGCGAGTTCGTAGCGGGTGCGGCGGCCGTCGGGCACGGCGACGACCAGCCCACAGTCGCGTAGGCACGCCAGGTGGTTGGACAGCCGGGTACGGGAGATGCCGAGGGTATCGGCGAGGTCCGCGGGGTAGGCCGGAGCCTCGCGCAGCGCGAGCAGGATGCGGCAGCGGATCGGGTCGGCCAGCGCGCGGCCGAAGCGGGTCAGGGCGTCGAGGTCGGCGGCGAGGGTCAGCATGGACAAGACAGTACACTGATTCTTGAATTCAGGAAATCCTGAACCCGCCCTACCTTGAGGTGCTCACCGCCGAGATGACCGTCGCCCACGCTCCGGGGCGGACAGCGACGCGCTCGATCGCGTCGATCGCCAAGCTGCTGGTGTGCGGCAGGCCCGGAAGTGCCCGGACAGGGCTCTGAGCGGCCGTCAGGCCGAGGTATGACTACATCCGTCGGCATGCGGGGTCCGCATCACCCACCACCCGGTGGCCGCTGAGCCGGGGCCGGGCCCCTCCCGGAGAGACCGCGCCCCGCAACCGCCCACCGGCCTGCGGCCGGCAGCGGACCCGAGCCAACCGGCAAGCAGCCCCGGGCCCCGCCCCGGGGGCCGCCCCCCCCAACAAGCAGTAGCGGTGGAGGGACGGGAGTCCAGGGTGGCCGAAGGCCATCGCGCAGCGACGCGACCGTAGGGAGCGCCCTTGACGCCCGGCCCGCAACCGCCATCATCACCAACCGGGCGGCCCCCCACCCGAACCACCCGCCCCCGGGCGCGGATGCCACCCACCCACCGGCCTGCGGCCGCTGAGCCGGGGCCCGGCCCATCCCGGAGTGACCGCGCCCAACCCACCGGCCGGCGCAGCTCCCGCGGGGCGGCAGCGGACATCAAATCCAACTTGAGTTCAAGTCCTGGTAAGGCTTGGCTAAGGCTACGTTCCGCCGTTCCGCGCCCCGACTGGGCACAATGGCCGGCATGACATCCGGCAAGACCCTCAGCACGACGCCCAGCACGACGCCCAGCCCGACACCCGGCACGACACCTGGCACGGCACCCCTGACCGTCGGCTTCGACCTCGATATGACGCTGATCGACTCCCGCCCCGGCATCAAGGCCGCCTACCAGGCGCTTTCCGCCGAGACCGGGACGTTCATAGACGCCGACCTGGCCATCACGCGGCTGGGCCCGCCGCTCGAACAGGAGCTGGCGCACTGGTTCGAGGACGAGCACATCCAGGCGATGGGCGACCGCTACCGCGAGATGTATCCCACACACGCCATCGCCCCGACGCCCGCGATGCCCGGTGCGCGCGAGGCCGTGTCCGCGGTGCAGGCGCTCGGCGGCCGGGCGATCGTCGTCACCGCCAAGCACGAGCCGAACGCCAAGCTCCACCTGGCGCACCTCGGCATCGAGCCGGACGCGGTGATCGGCTGGCTGTGGGCGGAGGCCAAGGCGGAGGCGCTGCGCGAGCACGGCGCGACGGTCTACGTCGGCGACCACACCGGCGACGTGCGCGGGGCCCGTACGGCAGGCGCGCTGTCGGTCGCGGTCCCGACCGGCCCGTGCGACGAGACGGAACTGCGCGCCGAGGGCGCGGATGTGGTGCTGGCCGACCTGACGGTGTTTCCGGAGTGGCTGAAGGACTACACAGCCGGTCCCACGGCCGGTTCCACGGCCGGTTCCACAGCCGGTCCCACGGCCGGTTCCACGGCCGCGTCGCGGGTCGCACGCGCCTGACGGCGCTGCGCGGCGATCGAGCGGAGCACCCCGGCCCCGGCGATCAGGAAGCCGAGCCCCATCAGCATGCACACCGCGTAGGCGACGGAGGGGAACGGCTCCGTCCCCAGGAACAGTGGGGCGACAGTGACCAGAGTGGCCACCGCGCCGATGAAGAAGACGATCGCGCCGACCTGTACGAGCCGGTCGCCGGCGCCGGCGTTGTCCGTTCGGGTTTCGCTAGTCACCCGACCAGGGTAGTTCCCTGCGCGTAGGAACCACCCAGCGACGTCTTGTCACCAGCCCCTGGACCATTAGCCTTGGACGTGGCGGGTCACACGACCCGCTGTAGTGCTATCCAGAGCCGTTTTCCGTGGCCGCTTCCGGCGTGCCGCGGCTACGGCTTGTCAGTACCCCAACGAGCACAAGGACGAGGACAGACGTGCCTACCGGCAAGGTCAAGTGGTTCAACAGTGAGAAGGGCTTCGGCTTTCTCTCCCGCGACGACGGCGGCGACGTCTTCGTGCACTCGTCGGTGCTCCCTGCCGGGGTCGACTCGCTCAAGCCCGGCCAGCGTGTCGAATTCGGCGTCGTGGCAGGCCAGCGCGGCGACCAGGCCCTCTCGGTCACGGTCCTCGACCCGGCCCCCTCGGTCGCGGCCGCACAGCGCCGCAAGCCGGACGAACTGGCCTCCATCGTCCAGGACCTGACGACGCTCCTGGAGAACATCACCCCGATGCTGGAGCGCGGCCGCTACCCCGACAAGGTCCACGGAGCGAAGATCGCCGGCCTGCTGCGAGCGGTGGCGGACCAGCTGGACGTGTGACGCGGCCGGGGCCGATGAGGCAGCTGGGCCGGGGGCGGGGTGCATACCCCGCCCCCGGCCCATGTCGTTCGCCGGGCGTCAGGGGAAGTTCAGTGCGTCCGGTGGCAGGGGCGGGACCAGGCCCTCGGCTGCCGCTCGGGTGAGGAGCCCGCGGACCGCCGCATAGCCCGCGTCGCCCAGGCCGGCCGTGAACTCGTTGACGTACAGGCCGATGTGCTGGTCGGCCACCGACGGGTCCATCTCCTGGGCGTGTTCACGTACGTACGGGCGCGACGCCTCCGGGTCGTCCCAGGCCATCCGCACGGACGTGCGTGCGGCGTCGGCCAGTTGGCGCAGCGTCGCATCACCCAGCGAGCGCTTCGCGATGATCGCGCCGAGCGGGATGGGCAGGCGGGTGGTGGACTCCCAGTGCTCGCCCATGTCCGCGAGGCAGTGCAGTCCGTACTGCTGGTAGGTGAAGCGCGCCTCGTGGATGACCAGTCCGGCGTCGACCCTGCCGTCCCGTACGGCGGGCATGATCTCGTTGAAGGGCAGCACTACGACCTTGCCGACGTCGCCCGGGAGCGTGTCGGCCGCCCAGAGGCGGAAGAGGAGGTAGGCGGTCGAGCGCTCACTCGGTACCGCGACCGTCTTGCCGGTGAGGTCGAGGCCGGGTTGGCGGGTCAGGACGAGCGGGCCGCAGCCGCGGCCGAGCGCGCCGCCGCAGGGGAGCAGGGCGTACTCGTCCAGCACCCAGGGGAGTACCGCGTACGAGACCTTGAGGACGTCGAACTCACCGCGCTCCGCCATGCCGTTGGTGATGTCGATGTCGGCGAAGGTGACGTCGAGCGCGGGCGCGCCCGGGATGCGGCCGTGGGCCCAGGCGTCGAAGACGAAGGTGTCGTTCGGGCAGGGCGAGTACGCGATCCTCAGCGCGTCCTTGAGCGCCTTCTCCGGAGCAGCCCTCTGTGCGTCATCCATGGTCTCCCCAGCCATTCAGTACGGGCACGAGCTTCCCGAACCCCTCCGTGAGGGCGGCGAGCGCGTCGCCGATCCGCCAGGCGGCGCGGTCGCGCGGGCCGACGGTGTTCGAGATGGCGCGGATTTCGAGTACGGGGACGGAGTGCACCGCGGCGGCCTCGGCGACGCCGAAGCCCTCCATCGCCTCGGCCCCGGCGCGCGGGTGGCGGGCGGCGAGTTCGGCGGCGCGGGCGGCGGTGCCGGTCACCGTAGAGACGGTGAGTACGGGAGCGATCAGAGCGCCCAGGGCCCGGGCCACGTGGGCGGTGAGGCCGGGCGGCGGGAGGTGGACCGAGCGCCCGAAGCCGAGTTCCTCGACGGCGAGGTAGCCGTCGGGCGTCTCGGCGCCCAGGTCGGCGGCGACGATCGCGTCCGCGACGACGAGTGAGCCGGGGGGCGCGGCGGGCTGGAAGCCGCCGCCGATCCCGGCGGAGACGACCAGGTCGTACGGGGTGGTGGCGAGGGCGGTGGCGGCCCCGGCCGCGGCGGCGGCGGGCCCCGCACCGACGGCGACGACGTCGAAGACGACGGGCGACGCGGTCGGGTGGTTCAGGCCCGCCGTCGGGTGGTTCAGGCCGGTGGTGACGGCTTCAGCCTCCGCCGGTACCGCGGTCACCACCAGCACACGCACCATGCGTCAGCTGTCGTCGCGCTGGAGCTTGAAGTTCCAGACGGCTTCGGCCTTGCCCTTGCTCGGACCCTTTTCCGAGAACTGGATGATGCTGATCTTCCGGCTCTTCGCGGGCTCGCCCTGGCCGCCCGTGCCGAAGAAGTCGACACCCGGGAAGCTGCGGTACGTCTTGTTCGACTGGTCGGTGATCGGCTGGCCGTCCAGCGCGGCGATCCACTTCTTGCCGTCCTCGACGACCTCGGGCTCGACGCCGATACGCAGGGTCGTGCCCGGGGAGTACTGGATGGTCTTCGACGTCTTCAGGCCCTCGAGGCACTCCTGGAGCTTCTCGTTCGAGAGCCCCTTGCCGTTGTCGGCCCGGCAGGCGGCCTCGGCGGTCACGGTGCTCGTGCCGACCGTAAGGGTCGCCAGCGGCGTCGGCTTGGCGCCGCAGGCGGACAGGACGAGGAGTCCGGCGGACACGGCGCCGAGGGCGGCGGCGGTGCGGCGGCCCTTACCCGAGAAAAGCGGAGCGGTCATGTGCGGAAGGCTATCGCTCGGTCCCGCTCACGCCACGCGGGGGTGCGGCGTGCCGCGCCGGGCTCCCGCCAGCAGGCCCCGTGCGGCGGTCGCCGCGCCCAGGCCGATCAGCCCCGCCGCGACCGACATGCCCACGACTCCGTTGAGCGGCAGCGCCATGCCGATGGCTCCGCCCCCTACCCACGACATCTGGAGCAGCGTCTCGGAGCGGGCGAAGGTGGAGGTCCGTACCTCCTCCGGTACGTCCCGCTGGATCAGCGCGTCCAGCGACAGTTTCGCCAGCGCCTGGGAGAAGCCCGCGGCCGCGCCGAGCACCGCGACCAGGACCGGGCTGAACAGCGCGGCGGCGGTGACGGCTGCGGTCAGAGTGAGGGTCAGCACCGTGGTGATGATCACTTCGGGGGCTCGGGCCTTGAGCCAGGCACCGACCGCCGTACCGCAGGCGTTCCCGACGCCGGCCGACACTCCGACGATGCCCAGCGAGACGGCGGCGGACTGGCCGGCGAGCGGATGCTCGCGCAGCAGGAACGCCAGGAAGAAGATCAGGAAGCCGGAGAGGGCGCGGAACGCGGCGTTCGCGCGCAGCGCGCACGCCACGGACGGGCCGACCGTCCGCAGGCCCGGCTTGCGGCCGTGGGGATGGCGCTCGGGGTGCGTGATGAGCGAGGCCTTCCGCTCGCCCTTCGCCGAGTCGACCTTGTGCGGGAGGGTGAAGGCCAGGAACGTGCCGGCGGCGAACAGGACGAAGGCCCCGTAGAGCGGCCACTGCGGGCCGATGGCCTGCAGCCCCGCGCCGGCCGGGGCGGCGATGCCGGTCGCCACCAGGCCGGCCAGGGTCACTCTGGAGTTCGCCTTGACCAGCGAGAACTTGGGCGGGAGGAGACGCGGGACGACGGCGCTGCGGACGACTCCGTACGACTTGGAGGCGACCAGCACGCCCAGCGCGGCCGGGTAGAGCTCCAGCCCGCCGGTCGCGATCGCGCCGGACATGGTGAGCGCGAGGAGCGCGCGCGCCGCCATCGCGCCCGCCATCGCGGCGCGGCGGCCGTGCGGGAGGCGGTCGAAGAGCGGGCCGATGACGGGCGCGAGGAGGGTGAAGGGGGCCATCGTGATGGCGAGATAGAGCGCGACGCGGCCGCGTGCCTCGTCCGTCGGTACGGAGAAGAAGACCGTCGAGGCGAGCGCGACGGTGATCATCATGTCGCCCGCGCCGTTCACGGCGTGCAGTTCGATCAGCTTGCCGAGGCCCGATTCGCCGGCCCCGTGGGCGTGCGTGGCCCGGCGGATGCCCCTGGCCGTGCCGGTGAAGGGCAGGTGGAGGGCGCGGCCGACCGCCCGCCCGGCTCTGCTGACCGGGCCGGCTCCGTCGTCGGACGACCTTGCCGCTGCCACCCCGTCATAGTGCCCCAACCGACCCGGGGCGAGGGTGTGTACGGCGCGCCGGAACCCCTTCCGAACCCCTTCCGAACCCCTTCCGAACCCCTTCGGAACGCCTTCCGTCCCGAGAATCGGACGTGCAGGTGGGCCACGGGCGGCGGAGAGGGTAGCGTGCGTAGCGCGCCACCGGCGGTTGCTCTTGGCCGCGCGCCTCTTCGCGATCCCGCAGAATGGATGGCAGTAGGTGCGCCCGAGGCCGATCGGGTGCGGACGTCGACGCGGCCCTCTGGTCCGCTCCGCCCGCGCCACGTACGGACATGGACCGACCGGGCTGTACGGACCGGGCTGTATGGACCGGCGCACTCGTGAGACGGCGTAGGAGAGAAGCGAGACCTGTGAGTGCAGCGACGACGCGAAGCCGTACCCCTGACCGCCTGTGCGCCGAGGCGGTCGACCTCGCCCGTGCGGCGGCGGAGGAAGCCGCCGCGCCCGGGGTGGTGGGCGAACATGTCTCCGCTGTCGCGGAGGGTGACCGGGTTGTCACCCACTTCTTCGAGTGCAAGGAACTGGGCTACCGCGGGTGGCGCTGGGCGGTGACGGTCGCGCGGGCCTCCCGCGCGAAGATCGTCACCCTCGACGAAACGGTGTTGCTGCCCGGACCCGACGCGCTCCTTGCCCCCGAGTGGGTGCCGTGGAGCGAGCGGCTGCGTCCCGGTGACATGGGGCCGGGTGACCTGCTGCCCACCGAGGCGGAGGATCTGCGCCTGGAGCCTGGCTACTCCGGCGAGGACGAGCCGCCGCCGAACGCGGCGGTGTCGGACGAGATGTTCGAGCTGGTGGAGGCGGAGGACGCCGAGGTCACGGCGGGCCCGCCGTCCTCGCTGCCGGTCGCCCCGGAGCGGGGCTCGATCGCCGCGGTCGCCGCGGAACTCGGCATGCGCCGGGCGCGGGTGCTGTCGCGGTACGGGCTGCACACGGCGGCCGACCGCTGGGACGAGTCCTTCGGCGCGAAGACGCCGATGGCGCAGGCGGCTCCGGCGTCGTGCGTGTCGTGCGGGTTCCTGGTGCCGCTGGGCGGGTCGCTCGGGCAGGCGTTCGGTATCTGCGGGAACGAGTTCGGTCCGGCGGACGGGCATGTCGTGTCGCTGGCGTACGGCTGCGGTGGGCACTCGGAGGCGGCGGTCATGCCGAAGCCGTTGCGGCCGGCGCCGCCGGTGCTGGATTCGATGCGGGTGGACGAGTTCGCGCTCCGCCCGGTCCGGGACGGCGGATCGGTCCCGGAGGAACCGGAAACGGCGGACGGGGAACTGGGCCACTCGTAGCGCGTGGCCCTGGCGGGCCGTTGGGCCGGGCCGGGGTACGTCGCCCGTGGCGGCCGTTGGGCCGGGTCGGGGTACGTCGGGCGTGGCGCCGTTGGTGCGGCCCGGGGTACGTCGGCCGTTGCGCTTGCCCGGGGGACGCCCAGCCCGGGGCCCGTTGCGCGTGCCCAGGGGTACGTCGGCCCCGGGGCCGGGGTTCGGCTGCCGGGCCAGGGGTGAGGGCCGGGCGCCGGGGCCTCCGGGCGGGGCGTCCGGGACTGCATGATTTACGGCGCGTTCAGCGGTGTCGCATTGGGCGCCCAGAACCCCGCGCCACAAATCACGCTTCCACGTCCCGAACACCCCACCCTCCAACCCCGCCACCCTCCCGTCGGCGCCGGCCGCTCGGGCCGCCGCGAAGCGGTGTGGTGGGGCTTGCCTCGTCCGATCGCGCCTCGCTTGTCCGCGGGCTGCCGCGGAGCGGGCGCGCTCCGTGTTGTTCGCGCGCGGAGCGGCGCGTTGGGCTGGGGGCTTGGCCCCGTGCGTTCCGTCCGGCCGCGCCCCGTTTGCCTCCGGGGCGGGCGAGGTGGGCTTGCGCCCGCCGGCCAGCCTGGCCGTCCGGCCCAGGCCAGGGTGCTCCGGCTGGATGCGCTGCACGTGGGGTGCCCCTTCAGCTTGCGGCGGGCCGGTGCTTCTGTGCCGGACAGCGGGCGCGCTCCCTGTTTTCGCGCGCGGAGCGGCGCGTTGGGGGTGTTTCGTGTTGCGGAGCCGGCGCGGTGGGGCCGGGGGCTTGGCCCCGGGTTCGGGGAGGGGCGGTAGGGGAATTCTCCGCGGCTTGGACGTTCGGCTGCGGTGTGTCGGGTAGGCGTTCGCGCGGTACCTTCAGCCCACCAGACAATTGGAGGCACCAGGCGTGAGCGTAAAGGCGACGGCGACCGACGGGGCCGATCCGTTCGGGACGGCGCGGCTGCGGCGCGGGGTGCTCGACGCGTGGGGGGCCAGCCCCGCACGCTTCCGCGAGGACGCCAACGCCGAGGAGGACCTCGCGCTCGGCGGCTACCGCGACCGGCTGGTCGTCGAGCTGGCGCAGAACGCCGCTGACGCTGCCGCCCGGGCCCGCGTCCCGGGGCGGCTCCGGCTGACCCTGCATCCCGGGGCCGCCGGCGAGCCCACCGTGCTGGCCGCCGCCAACACCGGCGCGCCGCTCGACGCGACCGGCGTCGAGTCGCTGAGCACCCTGCGCGCGTCCGCCAAGCGCGACGCGCAGGACGTGAGCGTCGGACGGTTCGGCGTCGGGTTCGCCGCCGTACTGGCCGTCAGCGACGAGCCCGCCGTCGTGGGACGGCACGGCGGCGTCCGGTGGTCGCTCGCCGAGGCGCGCGGGCTGGCCGCGCAGGCCTCCCTGGGCAGCCCCGGCCTCGGGGACGAGCTGCGGCGCCGCGACGGGCACGTGCCGCTGCTGCGCCTGCCGCTGCCCGCCGAGGGCACCGCACCGGACGGGTACGACACCGTCGTCATCCTCCCGCTGCGCGACGGCAGCGCCGAGGACCTGGTCGGGCGGCTGCTCGGCGGTATCGACGACGCGCTGCTGCTGACCCTGCCGGGCCTCGAAGAGGTGGTGGTGGAGACCCCCGACGGCGCCCGCGTGCTCCGCCGCCGGGAGGAGGGGCCGTACGTCCATGTGGAGGACAGCGCCGGGGTGACGAACCGCTGGCGCACGGTGACGCGCGGCGGCCCTATCGACCCGGCGCTTCTCGTGGGGCGGCCCGTCGAGGAGCGGCTGCGCCCGCAGTGGGCGGTCACCTGGGCCGTGCCCGTGGACCTGGACGGGGCGCCCGAGTATCCGCGTACCGCCGCTGTGGTGCACGCTCCGACGCCCACCGACGAGCCGCTGGGTGTGCCCGCGCTGCTCATCGCCTCGCTGCCGCTCGACACCGCCCGCCGGCACCCCGCGCCCGGCCCGCTGACCGACTTCCTGGTGGAGCGGGCGGCCGACGCGTACGCAGAGCTGCTGGGGGACTGGGATCCGGTCTCGACCGGGACCATCGACCTCGTGCCCGGGCCGCTCGGCAAGGGCGAGCTGGACGGCGCCCTGCGCGGCGCGATCCTGAAGCGGCTGACCCGGGTGGCCTTCCTCGCGCCCGCCGCGCCGTCGGAGGAGCTGACCGCGCTGCGGCCGTTCGAGGCCGAGGTGGTGGAGGGCGCCGGCGCCGACACGGTGCGGGTGCTGGCCGAGGTACTGCCGACGCTGCTGCCCGCCGGGCTGGAGCGCCGCACCGAGCTGCGCGCGCTCGGCGTGGGCCGGCTGCCGCTCGGCGACGCGATCGACCGGCTGGCGGGCGTGGAGCGCGCGCCGCAGTGGTGGCACCGGCTGTACGAGACGCTGGCCGGCGTCGACCCGGACCGGCTGGCCGGCCTGCCGGTGCCGCTGGCTGGGGGCACCTCCCGGACGAAGTCTGGGGGAGGGCGTACCGCGAACGGCCCGCGCCAGGTGCTGCTGCCGCTGCCGGACGCGGCGGACAGCGAACAGCTGGCCCGGCTCGGGCTGAAGGTCGCCCACCCCGACGCCGCTCACCCGCTGCTGGAGAAGCTGGGTGCGCTGCCCGCGACAGCCCGCGCCGTACTGACCACCCCCCAGGTGCGTGCGGCGGTCGCCGCGTCGCTCGACGACGGCGGGATGTGGGAGGACGACACGCTCGACGCCGAGGAGCTGGCCGAGGTCGTGCTCGGGCTGGTCCGGGAGGCGGGTCTGGAGCCCGGCGACGAGCCGTGGCTCGGCGCGCTCGCGCTGCCGGACGAGGACGGCGAACCCGCCCCGGCCGGTGAACTGGTGCTGCCCGGCAGCCCGTTCGCCAAGATCATGCGAGAAGGAGAACTCGCGCTGTGTGATGCCGAGTTGGGCCGGCGGTGGGGTGCTCAACCGCTGACCGCCTGTGGCGTGCTGGGCAACTTCGCCCTCGTCCGCGCCACCGATGTCGTACTGGACCCGGACGAAATCGAACCGCGCGACGGCGACTTCGCCGAGCCCGACGACGCCGGGCTGCTCGACGCCGTCGACGTGTGGTGCGAGGACGTGCTCGACCAGCTGCCGGAGACCCCGGTGCCGCCCGTCGCGACGGAGATCGTCGCGGTACGGGACCTGGATCTGGTGGACGACGACGCCTGGCCGCAGGCACTCGCCCTGCTCGCCCAGCCGCCGCTGCGCGACGCGCTGACCCAGCCGGTGCGGGTGCTGCTGCCGGACGGGACCACCGAGACGGTGCGGTCCTACACGGCCTGGTGGCTGCGCGACCACCCGGTGCTCGACGGCCGCCGGCCGGCCGGGCTGCGCGCGGCGGGCGGCGATCCGCTGCTCGCAGGCCTGTACGACGAGGCGGACGCGACCGGCTTTGAGGACGAGCAGGTGCTGCGCGCCCTGGGCGTACGGACCTCCGTGGCCGCCCTTCTCGACGAGCCCGGTGGCGCCGCCGAACTGCTGGGCCGGCTCGCCGACGGCTCCCGGCACGTCACCGCGCGCCAGCTGCACGCCCTCTACGGGGCTCTGGCCTATCTCGACCCGGACCAGGTCACGCTGCCCGACGAGCTGCGGGCCGTGGTGGACGGCGAGGTGCGGGTGGTCGACGCGGCGGACGCGGTGATCGCCGACGCGCCGGACCTGCTGCCGCTCACCGCGGGCGTACCGCTGCTGCCGGTGTCCCCGTCCCGGGCCGCCGACCTGGCCGAACTGCTCCAGGTCAGGCGCCTGGGCGAGACCGTGCCGGCCGAGGTGACGACGGAGGGCGAGGAGCACCGGGTGCCCGACGCGGTCCGTGTCCTGCTCGGCCCCGGGACCCCCACCTCGTACTACGAGCACGAGGAACTCGTCGCCGGCGGCGTGGAACTGGACTGGCGCCGCACCCCGGACGGCGTCCTGCACGCGGCGACGCTGGAGGGCGTGGCGGCGGGTCTGGCCTGGGCGGCGGGCCAGTGGCCGCGCCGCTTCGAGGTGGCGGCCCTGCTGGAGGACGCGTCGCGTACGGAGGAGCTGGCCCGGGACCGCTGGTTCGACTGACGCGTCCAGGGCCTCAGGCGGGGAAGCGGCGGTCCACCACGCGCCAGGCCAGTTCCAGGACCGCCGCCGCGGTGGCGGCGATGGCCACCGCCGCCCAGGGCATGGTCGTGCCCACCAGCTTCAGGGCGAAGAAGTGCTGAAGCCAGGGCACGATCAGGACGATCAGGAAGCACCCGCCCATCGTCGCGACCAGGCCGACGCGCCACCACGTGTACGGGCGGGCGATGATCGCCAGGACCCAGATGGAGACCAGGAACAGCGTGAGGGTGGCTGCGCTGGTCTCGGCGTCGAGCGCGCCCGGGCCGCTGTAGTGGCTGCGGGCCAGCAGATACGTGCCGAAGGTGGCCGTGGCGGCGATGACGCCGGCCGGGATGGCGTACCGCATGACCCGGCGTACGAAGTGCGGTCTGGCGCGCTCCTTGTTGGGGGCGAGCGCGAGGAAGAATGCCGGCACCCCGATGGTGAGGGTGGACAGCAGGGTCAGATGGCGGGGCAGGAAGGGGTACTCGACCTGCCAGCACACCACCAGGATGGCCAGCAGCACCGAGTAGACCGTCTTGGTCAGGAAGAGGGTGGCGACCCGGGTGATGTTGCCGATCACCCGGCGGCCCTCCGCGACGACCGACGGCAGGGTCGCGAAGCTGTTGTTGAGCAGGACGATCTGGGCGACGGCCTTGGTCGCCTCCGACCCGGAGCCCATCGAGACGCCGATGTCGGCGTCCTTGAGCGCGAGGACGTCGTTGACGCCGTCGCCGGTCATCGCGACCGTGTGACCGCGTGACTGGAGCGCGCCGACCATGTCCCGCTTCTGCTGCGGGGTGACCCGGCCGAAGACGGCGTTGTCGTCGAGGGCCGCGGCCATCTCGGCCCGTTCGGCGGGCAGGCGGCGGGCGTCGACGGTGTTCGCGGCGCCGGAGAGGCCAAGCTTTCCGGCGACCGCGCTCACCGAGACCGCGTTGTCGCCGGAGATGACTTTGGCGTGGACGCGTTGCTCGTCGAAGTAGCGCAGTGTGTCGGCCGCGTCGGGCCGCAGCCGCTGTTCGAGGACGACCAGGGCGGTGGCCCGCGCCCCGGTCACGACCTGCGGATCGTCGAGTTCGCGGACGGTGCGGGCGAGGAGCAGGACCCGCAGGCCCTGTGCGTTGAGGTGGTCGATCTCGGCGAGGGCCGGGTCGTCCGCCGACAGCAGGACGTCCGGGGCGCCGAGCAGCCAGGTGGAGTTCTCGCCGTTGCCCTCGCTGAAGCTGGCGCCGCTGTACTTGCGCGCGGAGGAGAAGGGCAGGGACTCGGTGCAGCGCCAGGTCTCGCTGTCCGGGTAGGCGTTGATGATCGCCTGGAGGCTGGCGTTGGGGCGTGGGTCGGACTCGCCGAGGGCGCCCAGTACCTGACGTACGTACGGCTCGTCGGGGCTCTGTCCTCCGGTGTCCCGGCCGCCCGCGGCCGCGGTGCCGAGCAGCCGCAGCTCGGTGACGTCCATGCCGCCCTCGGTGAGCGTGCCGGTCTTGTCCAGGCACACCACGTCCACCCGGGCCAGGCCCTCGATCGCGGGCAGCTCCTGCACCAGGCACTGCTTGCGGCCCAGCCGGATCACGCCGATGGCGAAGGCGACCGAGGTGAGGAGGACCAGGCCCTCGGGGATCATCGGGACGATGCCGCCGACGGTCCGCGCGACGGACCCCTTGAAGTCGGTCTCCTTGACGACCAGCTGGCTGATGATCAGGCCGATGGCGGTCGGGACCATCATCCAGGTCACGTACTTGAGGATGGTGCTGATACCGCTGCGCAGCTCGGAGTGGACCAGCGTGAAGCGGGAGGCCTCTTCGGCCAGCTGGGCGGCGTACGCCTCGCGGCCGACCTTGGTGGCGGTGAAGCCGCCGCCCCCGGCGACGACGAAACTGCCGGACATGACCTGGTCGCCGCGCCGTTTCAGCACGGGGTCGGCCTCGCCGGTGAGGAGGGACTCGTCGATCTCCAGGCCGTCGGCCTCGGCGACCTCGCCGTCCACGACGACCTTGTCACCGGGCCCGAGTTCGACCAGGTCGCCGAGGACGATCTCGGAGGTGGAGACCTCGCAGGCCACGCCGTCGCGGCGGACGGTGGGTCTGGCCTCTCCGATGAGGGCGAGACTGTCCAGCGTCTTCTTAGCGCGCAGCTCCTGGATGATGCCGATGCCGGTGTTGGCGATGATGACGAAGCCGAAGAGGCTGTCCTGGATCGGCGCGACGATCAGCATGATCACCCAGAGGACGCCGATGATCGCGTTGAAGCGGGTGAAGACGTTGCCGCGGACGATGTCGGCGGTGGAGCGCGAGGAGCGGACGGGGACGTCGTTGACCTCGCCGCGGGCGACCCGTTCGGCCACCTCCGCGGTGGTGAGCCCGGTCGGCCGGTGCCGCACCGGCAGCCGCATGGGATGTACCGGGTCGAGTTCGGATCCGGCGTCGATGGTCATGCCTTCGACGGTACGGCGGCGGGGGCGGCTTCACCCGCCGAAGGCGCGGAGACGAGCTAGGGGGTGTCCGGTCGATCAGGCCGGATCAGCGAGCGGCGTCTGGTGCGTGCAGCTGCAAGGCGGCCGGATTCGGCCATAGCGGAGCTATGGGTGGATTTGGCCAACGCGGCAGATGTGCGTGCCAGACGACGGGAGCCCGGCATGATCGGCCGGCCACCCCCTAGGGGGCGTTGTGGGTGGGCGGGTTCGCCTTGGCGCGCTTGAGTGCCTTGTCGCGCCTGCGGACGTACCAGATGCCGATCAGCCCGAGGCCGCCGCCGGCGGCGCAGGTCCACACCCACCAGAGCAGGTCGCGGTCCTCGAACCAGCCGTAGAAGGGGAGCTGGACGACGAAGAGAACGAACCAGAGGATCGTTCCTCCGGTGATGGTGCTGACGACCGGCCCCTCCAGGGGCTCCGGCGCCTCGTGCTTCGGGGTCCACTTCGCCATGCGGACAGTCTAGGTGCCGGGCCGAGGGGCTTCGTGGTCCCCGGGATCCGGTGGTCAAGCGCGGTCTACGCGCGGAGATAACACTTTCTCCTTTTATCTGTTCATACTGAAACGGTTTGCGTCCGACCGGTTTTGTTCGTACGAACACCCCAAGAACCACCGACGAGGTTTCGCATGTCCCCCACGGCCACCGCTCCTGTGGACGCCAAACAGCCACAGCCACAGCCACAGCCGCAGCGGCCCGACGGTCCCGGCGGCCTCGACCGCTTCTTCAAGATCTCCGAGCGCGGTTCCACCGTCGCCCGTGAGGTCCGCGGCGGTTTCGCCACCTTCTTCGCGATGGCCTACATCATCGTGCTGAACCCGATCATCCTCGGCAGCGCGAAGGACATGTACGGGCATCAGCTCGACGGCGGCCAGCTGGTCACCGCCACCGTGCTCACGGCCGCCTTCTCCACCCTCCTGATGGGCGTCATCGGCAACGTGCCCATCGCCCTGGCGGCGGGCCTCGGCGTCAACACGGTCGTCGCCCTCCAGCTCGCACCCCGGATGAGCTGGCCGGACGCGATGGGCATGGTCGTGCTCGCCGGCTTCGTGGTGATGCTGCTGGTTGCCACCGGCCTGCGGGAGCGCGTGATGAACGCCGTACCGCTCGGCCTGCGCAAGGGCATCGCGATCGGTATCGGCCTCTTCATCATGCTGATCGGCCTGGTGGACTCCGGCTTCGTCTCCCGCATCCCGGACGCCGCCCACACCACCGTGCCGCTTCAGCTCGGCGCCGCCGGGCACCTGGGCGGCTGGCCGGTGCTGGTCTTCGTCCTCGGCACGCTGCTCACCCTGGCGCTGATCATCCGCAAGGTGCCGGGCGCGATCCTGATCTCCATCGTCGTGATGACGGTCGTCGCGGTCGTCATCCAGCTCGTGGCCGGTCTGCCGGGCCAGGCCTGGGGCCTGACCGTGCCGGAGTGGCCGGGCAACCCGGTTGCCGCCCCCGACTTCGGCCTGGTCGGCGAGGTCAGCCTGTTCGGCGGCTTCGCGAAGGTCGGCTACCTGACCGGCGCGCTGTTCGTCTTCACCGTGCTGCTGTCCTGCTTCTTCGACGCGATGGGCACGATCCTCGGCGTCGGCGACGAGGCCAAGCTGATGGACAAGAAGGGCGACTTCCCGGGCATCAACAAGGTCCTGATCGTGGACGGCATCGCGGTGGCGGCCGGCGGCGCGACCTCCTCCTCCGCCAACACCTGCTTCGTGGAGTCCACGGCAGGCGTCGGCGAGGGCGCCCGTACGGGCCTCGCGAGCGTCGTGACCGGCGGTCTCTTCGCGGCGGCGCTGTTCCTCACGCCGCTCGCGACGATGGTCCCGTCCCAGGCGGCGACCCCCGCCCTGCTGGCGGTCGGCTTCCTGATCCTGGCCGGTTCCGTCCGGGACATCGACTGGAGCGACTTCACGATCGCCGTGCCGGCCTTCCTGGCGATGGTGATGATGCCGTTCACGTACTCGATCACCAACGGCATCGGCATCGGCTTCATCAGCTTCTGCGTGCTGAGGCTGGCGGCGGGGCGCGGGCGCGAGGTGCCGGCGGCGATGTACGCGGTGTCGGCGGTGTTCGTCTTCTTCTACGCGATGCCGGCGCTCGGCCTCACGTAAGCCCCTGGTGTGCCGCGTACCTACGTACGCCCGTAGAACTTCTCCGTCGCGTCGACCGCCGTCTTGAAGCGCTCGTCGAAGTCGTCGCGAATGAGCGTCCGGACCACGTAGTCCTGGACGCTCATTCCGCGTTTGGCCGCATGCTGCCGGAGCCGGTCCAGCAGGTCACCGTCTATCCGCAGGCTGAGCACGTCTGTCCCCATGCCGACAGGGTCGGGGCAGAGCCGCGGCCGGTGCGTCACTTTCCGCTGCCCTCTCACTCGTACGGGTGACACGTGACGCACCCCGTGCGGTGCCCCCGGATGGGCTGCCTCGATATGAGGTGGTACTTAGCATGGGTAATGAGTTACGCTAAGGAACATGCCGGACCTCTCCCATGGCGACGACGCCGCCGCCGTGAACTCCCTGCGCTCCGCCGTGATGCGGCTGGGGCGCCGCCTGAAGCATCAGCGAGTCGACGAATCGCTGAGCCCGACCGAGATGTCGGTGCTCGGCACCCTCGCCCGCTGCGGCTCGGCCACCCCCGGTGAGCTGGCCCGCAAGGAGCACGTACAGCCGCCGTCGATGACCCGCATCGTGGCGCTGCTGGAGGCCAAGGGGCTGGTCAGGCTGGAGCCGCACCCGGACGACCGCCGCCAGAAGGTGGTCACCCAGACCGAGACGGCCGAGGCGATGCTCGAGGAGAGCCGCCGCAAGCGCAACGCCTATCTGGCCGAGCTCGCGGCCGAGCTCGACGACGAGGAGTGGGCCAAGCTGCGCGCGGCCGCTCCGGTACTCGAGAAACTCGCGCACCTGTAATCGCCCGTCACCCTTATCCACAGGCACCACCACCTGCCACCAACCGCAAGGAGGCGAACACTTTTGCGTACGGGACACGGAGCAGACTCCGCACCCGCACCCGCCCCTACCACCATGTTCAGCTCGCTGAAGATCCGTAACTACCGGCTCTTCGCCACCGGCCAGGTCGTGTCCAACACCGGCACCTGGATGCAGCGCATCGCCCAGGACTGGCTCGTACTGACCCTGACCGGATCCGCGTCCGCCGTCGGTATCACCATCGCGCTGCAGTTCCTGCCGATGCTGCTCTTCGGCCTGTACGGCGGAGTCCTCGCCGACCGCCTGCCCAAGCGGCGGCTGCTGCTGGTCACCCAGTCCGCGATGGGCCTGACCGGCCTCGCGCTGGCCGTGCTCACCCTCAGCGGGCACGTCCAGGTCTGGCATGTCTACCTCACCGCGTTCGCCCTCGGCCTCGTCACGGTCGTCGACAACCCGGCCCGCCAGTCCTTCGTCTCCGAGATGGTCGGACCGGCGCAGCTGGCCAACGCGGTCAGCCTGAATTCAGCCAACTTCCAGTCCGCCCGGCTGGTCGGGCCCGCAGTCGCCGGTGTGCTCATCACCGCCGTCGGCAGCGGCTACGCCTTCCTGCTCAACGGGCTGTCCTTCCTCGCACCCCTCGTGGGCCTGCTGATGATGCGTAGCTCCGAGCTGCACAAGGTCGAGCGCGCGCCGCGCGGCAAGGGGCAGCTGCGGGAAGGGCTGCGCTATGTCGCCGGCCGTCCCGAACTGGTCTGGCCGATCGTGCTGGTCGGCTTCGTCGGCACCTTCGGCTTCAACTTCCCGATCTGGCTGTCCGCGTTCGTCGACGACGTCTTCCACGGCGACGCCGGCACGTACGGCCTGCTCAACACCCTGATGGCGGCCGGCTCCCTGGCCGGCGCGCTGCTCGCCGCCCGGCGCGGGACCTCCCGGCTGCGGCTGCTGGTCGGCGCCGCCGTGCTCTTCGGCGTACTGGAGATGGTGACCGCCCTCGCGCCGTCCTTCTGGCTGTTCGCGGCGCTCATGGTGCCGATCGGGATGTTCGGCCTGACGGTCAACGTCACGGCGAACTCCAGCGTCCAGATGGCGACCGATCCCGCGATGCGGGGCCGGGTGATGAGCCTGTTCATGATGGTCTTCACCGGCGGTACGCCGCTGGGCGCCCCGCTGGTCGGCTGGATCACCGACACGTACGGGGCCCGGACCGGCTTCGCCGCGGGCGGCGCGGTCTCCGCGCTGGCCGCCGTCGGCGTCGGCGTGATGCTCTGCCGCGTCGGGGGCCTGCGCCTGCGGATCGACCTGCGCCGCGGACGCCGGCACGTGGCGTTCGTACCGCGAGAGCAGTTGACGACGGCGGCGTGAGGGCCTCCCGCGTGCGCGGCATACTCGCGCCATGAGACTCTTCGCCGCCGTACTGCCACCGGACGCCGCACTGGCCGAACTCGCCGTGGCCGTCGACCGGTTGCACGCCCTTCCCGGCGCGGACCGGCTGCGCTGGACCGGGCGGGACGGCTGGCACTTCACGCTGGCCTTCATGGGCGAGGTCGAGGACCGGCTGCTGCCCGAGCTGCGCGAACGACTCGGGCGGGCGGCCCACCGCACCGAACCCTTCCCGCTGCGTCTCCACGGCGGCGGGCGGTTCGGCGGCCGCGCCTTGTGGGCCGGGGCCGCGGGCGGGATCGACGCCATGCGGCTGCTCGCGGAGCGCGCGGACGCGGCGGCCCGGCGGGCGGGCGTCCCGATGGACGGGCACCGGCGCTACACGCCGCACCTGACCGTCGCGCGCAGCCGTACGGACGCGGACCTGCGGCCGTTCGCCGAGGCGCTGGGCGGTCTCGAGGGGGCGCCGTGGGACGTGACCGAACTCTGCCTCGTACGGAGCAACCTGCCGGTGAGCGGGGTGCGGGGAGAGCGGCCGCGCTACGAGGTGGTGGAGGCCTGGCCGCTGGCCGGCTGAGTGCGGCCGGCCGAGTGCGGCCGGCTGAGGAGTGTGCCGGGCCACGGGTGACGGCCGTCACCCGTGGCCCGGCACACTCCTCAGCCGGCCGCACTCGGCCGGCCGCACTCAGCCGGCCAGCGGCCAGGCCTCCACCACCTCGTAGCGCGGCCGCTCTCCCCGCACCCCGCTCACCGGCAGGTTGCTCCGTACGAGGCAGAGTTCGGTCACGTCCCACGGCGCCCCCTCGAGACCGCCCAGCGCCTCGGCGAACGGCCGCAGGTCCGCGTCCGTACGGCTGCGCGCGACGGTCAGGTGCGGCGTGTAGCGCCGGTGCCCGTCCATCGGGACGCCCGCCCGCCGGGCCGCCGCGTCCGCGCGCTCCGCGAGCAGCCGCATGGCGTCGATCCCGCCCGCGGCCCCGGCCCACAAGGCGCGGCCGCCGAACCGCCCGCCGCCGTGGAGACGCAGCGGGAAGGGTTCGGTGCGGTGGGCCGCCCGCCCGAGTCGTTCGCGCAGCTCGGGCAGCAGCCGGTCCTCGACCTCGCCCATGAAGGCCAGCGTGAAGTGCCAGCCGTCCCGCCCGGTCCAGCGCAGCCGGTCCGCGCCGGGAAGGGCGTGCAACCGGTCGACGGCCACGGCGAGTTCGGCCAGTGCGGCGTCCGGTGGCAGTACGGCGGCGAAGAGTCTCATGGCGCGAGTATGCCGCGCACGCGGGAGGCCCTCACGCCGCCGTCGTCAACTGCTCTCGCGGTACGAACGCCACGTGCCGGCGTCCGCGGCGCAGGTCGATCCGCAGGCGCAGGCCCCCGACGCGGCAGAGCATCACGCCGACGCCGACGGCGGCCAGCGCGGAGACCGCGCCGCCCGCGGCGAAGCCGGTCCGGGCCCCGTACGTGTCGGTGATCCAGCCGACCAGCGGGGCGCCCAGCGGCGTACCGCCGGTGAAGACCATCATGAACAGGCTCATCACCCGGCCCCGCATCGCGGGATCGGTCGCCATCTGGACGCTGGAGTTCGCCGTGACGTTGACCGTCAGGCCGAACATCCCGATCGGCACCATGAGCGCCGCGAACAGCCAGAAGGACGGCGCGAGGGCGGTCACCATCTCCAGTACGCCGAAGAGCACGGCGGCGCCGACCAGCAGCCGCAGCCGGGAGGTCCCGCGCCGGGCGGCGAGCAGCGCGCCGGCCAGGGAGCCGGCCGCCATCAGGGTGTTGAGCAGGCCGTACGTGCCGGCGTCGCCGTGGAAGACGTCGTCGACGAACGCGGACAGCCAGATCGGGAAGTTGAAGCCGAAGGTGCCGACGAAGCCGACCAGCACGATCGGCCAGACCAGTTCGGGACGGCCGGCGACATAGCGCAGCCCTTCCCGCAGCTGCCCCTTGCCGCGCGGCGCGCGCTCGACCTTGTGCAGCTCGGAGCTACGCATCATCAGCAGGCCCACGAGGGGTGCGAGGAAGGACAGCCCGTTGAGCAGGAAGGCGTAGCCGCTGCCGACGGCGGTGATGAGCACACCGGCGACTGCGGGCCCGACCAGCCGGGCGGACTGGAAGTTGGCTGAATTCAGGCTGACCGCGTTGGCCAGCTGCGCCGGTCCGACCATCTCGGAGACGAAGGACTGGCGGGCCGGGTTGTCGACGACCGTGACGAGGCCGAGGGCGAACGCGGTGAGGTAGACATGCCAGACCTGGACGTGCCCGCTGAGGGTGAGCACGGCCAGCGCGAGGCCGGTCAGGCCCATCGCGGACTGGGTGACCAGCAGCAGCCGCCGCTTGGGCAGGCGGTCGGCGAGGACTCCGCCGTACAGGCCGAAGAGCAGCATCGGCAGGAACTGCAGCGCGATGGTGATACCGACGGCGGACGCGGATCCGGTCAGGGTCAGTACGAGCCAGTCCTGGGCGATGCGCTGCATCCAGGTGCCGGTGTTGGACACGACCTGGCCGGTGGCGAAGAGCCGGTAGTTACGGATCTTCAGCGAGCTGAACATGGTGGTAGGGGCGGGTGCGGGTGCGGAGTCTGCTCCGTGTCCCGTACGCAAAAGTGTTCGCCTCCTTGCGGTTGGTGGCAGGTGGTGGTGCCTGTGGATAAGGGTGACGGGCGATTACAGGTGCGCGAGTTTCTCGAGTACCGGAGCGGCCGCGCGCAGCTTGGCCCACTCCTCGTCGTCGAGCTCGGCCGCGAGCTCGGCCAGATAGGCGTTGCGCTTGCGGCGGCTCTCCTCGAGCATCGCCTCGGCCGTCTCGGTCTGGGTGACCACCTTCTGGCGGCGGTCGTCCGGGTGCGGCTCCAGCCTGACCAGCCCCTTGGCCTCCAGCAGCGCCACGATGCGGGTCATCGACGGCGGCTGTACGTGCTCCTTGCGGGCCAGCTCACCGGGGGTGGCCGAGCCGCAGCGGGCGAGGGTGCCGAGCACCGACATCTCGGTCGGGCTCAGCGATTCGTCGACTCGCTGATGCTTCAGGCGGCGCCCCAGCCGCATCACGGCGGAGCGCAGGGAGTTCACGGCGGCGGCGTCGTCGCCATGGGAGAGGTCCGGCATGTTCCTTAGCGTAACTCATTACCCATGCTAAGTACCACCTCATATCGAGGCAGCCCATCCGGGGGCACCGCACGGGGTGCGTCACGTGTCACCCGTACGAGTGAGAGGGCAGCGGAAAGTGACGCACCGGCCGCGGCTCTGCCCCGACCCTGTCGGCATGGGGACAGACGTGCTCAGCCTGCGGATAGACGGTGACCTGCTGGACCGGCTCCGGCAGCATGCGGCCAAACGCGGAATGAGCGTCCAGGACTACGTGGTCCGGACGCTCATTCGCGACGACTTCGACGAGCGCTTCAAGACGGCGGTCGACGCGACGGAGAAGTTCTACGGGCGTACGTAGGTACGCGGCACACCAGGGGCTTACGTGAGGCCGAGCGCCGGCATCGCGTAGAAGAAGACGAACACCGCCGACACCGCGTACATCGCCGCCGGCACCTCGCGCCCGCGCCCCGCCGCCAGCCTCAGCACGCAGAAGCTGATGAAGCCGATGCCGATGCCGTTGGTGATCGAGTACGTGAACGGCATCATCACCATCGCCAGGAAGGCCGGCACGGCGATCGTGAAGTCGCTCCAGTCGATGTCCCGGACGGAACCGGCCAGGATCAGGAAGCCGACCGCCAGCAGGGCGGGGGTCGCCGCCTGGGACGGGACCATCGTCGCGAGCGGCGTGAGGAACAGCGCCGCCGCGAAGAGACCGCCGGTCACGACGCTCGCGAGGCCCGTACGGGCGCCCTCGCCGACGCCTGCCGTGGACTCCACGAAGCAGGTGTTGGCGGAGGAGGAGGTCGCGCCGCCGGCCGCCACCGCGATGCCGTCCACGATCAGGACCTTGTTGATGCCCGGGAAGTCGCCCTTCTTGTCCATCAGCTTGGCCTCGTCGCCGACGCCGAGGATCGTGCCCATCGCGTCGAAGAAGCAGGACAGCAGCACGGTGAAGACGAACAGCGCGCCGGTCAGGTAGCCGACCTTCGCGAAGCCGCCGAACAGGCTGACCTCGCCGACCAGGCCGAAGTCGGGGGCGGCAACCGGGTTGCCCGGCCACTCCGGCACGGTCAGGCCCCAGGCCTGGCCCGGCAGACCGGCCACGAGCTGGATGACGACCGCGACGACCGTCATCACGACGATGGAGATCAGGATCGCGCCCGGCACCTTGCGGATGATCAGCGCCAGGGTGAGCAGCGTGCCGAGGACGAAGACCAGCACCGGCCAGCCGCCCAGGTGCCCGGCGGCGCCGAGCTGAAGCGGCACGGTGGTGTGGGCGGCGTCCGGGATGCGGGAGACGAAGCCGGAGTCCACCAGGCCGATCAGCATGATGAAGAGGCCGATACCGATCGCGATGCCCTTGCGCAGGCCGAGCGGTACGGCGTTCATCACGCGCTCCCGCAGGCCGGTGGCAACCAGCAGCATCACCACGAAGCCGGCGAGCACGACCATGCCCATCGCGTCCGGCCAGCTCATCCGGGGTGCGAGCTGGAGGGCGACGACCGTGTTGACGCCGAGGCCCGCCGCCAGGGCGATGGGCACGTTGCCGATGACGCCCATCAGGAGGGTGGAGAAGGCGGCCGTGAGCACGGTGGCGGTGACCAGCTGGCCGCCGTCGAGCTGATGCCCGTACATGTCCTTCGCGCTGCCGAGGATGATCGGGTTCAGCACGATGATGTAGGCCATCGCGAAGAAGGTGGCGAAACCGCCGCGGACCTCACGGGCGACGGTGGAACCGCGCTCGGAGATCTTGAAGAAGCGGTCGAGGCCGCCGGGACCGTCGGGCCGCTGCGGCTGTGGCTGTGGCTGTGGCTGTTTGGCGTCCACAGGAGCGGTGGCCGTGGGGGACATGCGAAACCTCGTCGGTGGTTCTTGGGGTGTTCGTACGAACAAAACCGGTCGGACGCAAACCGTTTCAGTATGAACAGATAAAAGGAGAAAGTGTTATCTCCGCGCGTAGACCGCGCTTGACCACCGGATCCCGGGGACCACGAAGCCCCTCGGCCCGGCACCTAGACTGTCCGCATGGCGAAGTGGACCCCGAAGCACGAGGCGCCGGAGCCCCTGGAGGGGCCGGTCGTCAGCACCATCACCGGAGGAACGATCCTCTGGTTCGTTCTCTTCGTCGTCCAGCTCCCCTTCTACGGCTGGTTCGAGGACCGCGACCTGCTCTGGTGGGTGTGGACCTGCGCCGCCGGCGGCGGCCTCGGGCTGATCGGCATCTGGTACGTCCGCAGGCGCGACAAGGCACTCAAGCGCGCCAAGGCGAACCCGCCCACCCACAACGCCCCCTAGGGGGTGGCCGGCCGATCATGCCGGGCTCCCGTCGTCTGGCACGCACATCTGCCGCGTTGGCCAAATCCACCCATAGCTCCGCTATGGCCGAATCCGGCCGCCTTGCAGCTGCACGCACCAGACGCCGCTCGCTGATCCGGCCTGATCGACCGGACACCCCCTAGCTCGTCTCCGCGCCTTCGGCGGGTGAAGCCGCCCCCGCCGCCGTACCGTCGAAGGCATGACCATCGACGCCGGATCCGAACTCGACCCGGTACATCCCATGCGGCTGCCGGTGCGGCACCGGCCGACCGGGCTCACCACCGCGGAGGTGGCCGAACGGGTCGCCCGCGGCGAGGTCAACGACGTCCCCGTCCGCTCCTCGCGCTCCACCGCCGACATCGTCCGCGGCAACGTCTTCACCCGCTTCAACGCGATCATCGGCGTCCTCTGGGTGATCATGCTGATCGTCGCGCCGATCCAGGACAGCCTCTTCGGCTTCGTCATCATCGCCAACACCGGCATCGGCATCATCCAGGAGCTGCGCGCTAAGAAGACGCTGGACAGTCTCGCCCTCATCGGAGAGGCCAGACCCACCGTCCGCCGCGACGGCGTGGCCTGCGAGGTCTCCACCTCCGAGATCGTCCTCGGCGACCTGGTCGAACTCGGGCCCGGTGACAAGGTCGTCGTGGACGGCGAGGTCGCCGAGGCCGACGGCCTGGAGATCGACGAGTCCCTCCTCACCGGCGAGGCCGACCCCGTGCTGAAACGGCGCGGCGACCAGGTCATGTCCGGCAGTTTCGTCGTCGCCGGGGGCGGCGGCTTCACCGCCACCAAGGTCGGCCGCGAGGCGTACGCCGCCCAGCTGGCCGAAGAGGCCTCCCGCTTCACGCTGGTCCACTCCGAGCTGCGCAGCGGTATCAGCACCATCCTCAAGTACGTGACCTGGATGATGGTCCCGACCGCCATCGGCCTGATCATCAGCCAGCTGGTCGTCAAGGAGACCGACTTCAAGGGGTCCGTCGCGCGGACCGTCGGCGGCATCGTCCCGATGATCCCCGAGGGCCTGGTCCTCCTCACCTCGGTCGCCTTCGCCATCGGCGTGATCCGGCTGGGCCGCAAGCAGTGCCTGGTGCAGGAGCTGCCCGCGATCGAGGGCCTGGCCCGGGTGGACGTGGTGTGCCTGGACAAGACCGGCACGCTCACCGAGGGCGGCATGGACGTCACCGAGCTGCGGCTGCTCGGCACCGCGGCCGCGGGCGGCCGGGACACCGGAGGACAGAGCCCCGACGAGCCGTACGTACGTCAGGTACTGGGCGCCCTCGGCGAGTCCGACCCACGCCCCAACGCCAGCCTCCAGGCGATCATCAACGCCTACCCGGACAGCGAGACCTGGCGCTGCACCGAGTCCCTGCCCTTCTCCTCCGCGCGCAAGTACAGCGGCGCCAGCTTCAGCGAGGGCAACGGCGAGAACTCCACCTGGCTGCTCGGCGCCCCGGACGTCCTGCTGTCGGCGGACGACCCGGCCCTCGCCGAGATCGACCACCTCAACGCACAGGGCCTGCGGGTCCTGCTCCTCGCCCGCACCGTCCGCGAACTCGACGATCCGCAGGTCGTGACCGGGGCGCGGGCCACCGCCCTGGTCGTCCTCGAACAGCGGCTGCGGCCCGACGCGGCCGACACACTGCGCTACTTCGACGAGCAACGCGTCCACGCCAAAGTCATCTCCGGCGACAACGCGGTCTCGGTGAGCGCGGTCGCCGGAAAGCTTGGCCTCTCCGGCGCCGCGAACACCGTCGACGCCCGCCGCCTGCCCGCCGAACGGGCCGAGATGGCCGCGGCCCTCGACGACAACGCCGTCTTCGGCCGGGTCACCCCGCAGCAGAAGCGGGACATGGTCGGCGCGCTCCAGTCACGCGGTCACACGGTCGCGATGACCGGCGACGGCGTCAACGACGTCCTCGCGCTCAAGGACGCCGACATCGGCGTCTCGATGGGCTCCGGGTCGGAGGCGACCAAGGCCGTCGCCCAGATCGTCCTGCTCAACAACAGCTTCGCGACCCTGCCGTCGGTCGTCGCGGAGGGCCGCCGGGTGATCGGCAACATCACCCGGGTCGCCACCCTCTTCCTGACCAAGACGGTCTACTCGGTGCTGCTGGCCATCCTGGTGGTGTGCTGGCAGGTCGAGTACCCCTTCCTGCCCCGCCATCTGACCCTGCTGTCCACCCTCACCATCGGGGTGCCGGCATTCTTCCTCGCGCTCGCCCCCAACAAGGAGCGCGCCAGACCGCACTTCGTACGCCGGGTCATGCGGTACGCCATCCCGGCCGGCGTCATCGCCGCCACGGCCACCTTCGGCACGTATCTGCTGGCCCGCAGCCACTACAGCGGCCCGGGCGCGCTCGACGCCGAGACCAGCGCAGCCACCCTCACGCTGTTCCTGGTCTCCATCTGGGTCCTGGCGATCATCGCCCGCCCGTACACGTGGTGGCGCGTCGGCCTGGTCGCGACGATGGGCGGGTGCTTCCTGATCGTCCTGATCGTGCCCTGGCTTCAGCACTTCTTCGCCCTGAAGCTGGTGGGCACGACCATGCCCTGGGCGGCGGTGGCCATCGCCGCCACCGCGGCGGCGGTCCTGGAACTGGCCTGGCGCGTGGTGGACCGCCGCTTCCCCGCCTGAGGCCCTGGACGCGTCAGTCGAACCAGCGGTCCCGGGCCAGCTCCTCCGTACGCGACGCGTCCTCCAGCAGGGCCGCCA
Source organism: Streptomyces mabaensis (assembly GCF_053763515.1). NCBI lineage: Bacteria > Bacillati > Actinomycetota > Actinomycetes > Kitasatosporales > Streptomycetaceae > Streptomyces > Streptomyces mabaensis. Next base: position 13,482 of record NZ_JBSOPZ010000049.1, on the reverse strand, counting down.
CCTCGAAGCGGCGCGGCCACTGGCCCGCCGCCCAGGCCAGACCCGCCGCCACGCCCTCCAGCGTCGCCGCGTGCAGGACGCCGTCCGGGGTGCGGCGCCAGTCCAGTTCCACGCCGCCGGCGACGAGTTCCTCGTGCTCGTAGTACGAGGTGGGGGTCCCGGGGCCGAGCAGGACACGGACCGCGTCGGGCACCCGGTGCTCCTCGCCCTCCGTCGTCACCTCGGCCGGCACGGTCTCGCCCAGGCGCCTGACCTGGAGCAGTTCGGCCAGGTCGGCGGCCCGGGACGGGGACACCGGCAGCAGCGGTACGCCCGCGGTGAGCGGCAGCAGGTCCGGCGCGTCGGCGATCACCGCGTCCGCCGCGTCGACCACCCGCACCTCGCCGTCCACCACGGCCCGCAGCTCGTCGGGCAGCGTGACCTGGTCCGGGTCGAGATAGGCCAGAGCCCCGTAGAGGGCGTGCAGCTGGCGCGCGGTGACGTGCCGGGAGCCGTCGGCGAGCCGGCCCAGCAGTTCGGCGGCGCCACCGGGCTCGTCGAGAAGGGCGGCCACGGAGGTCCGTACGCCCAGGGCGCGCAGCACCTGCTCGTCCTCAAAGCCGGTCGCGTCCGCCTCGTCGTACAGGCCTGCGAGCAGCGGATCGCCGCCCGCCGCGCGCAGCCCGGCCGGCCGGCGGCCGTCGAGCACCGGGTGGTCGCGCAGCCACCAGGCCGTGTAGGACCGCACCGTCTCGGTGGTCCCGTCCGGCAGCAGCACCCGCACCGGCTGGGTCAGCGCGTCGCGCAGCGGCGGCTGGGCGAGCAGGGCGAGTGCCTGCGGCCAGGCGTCGTCGTCCACCAGATCCAGGTCCCGTACCGCGACGATCTCCGTCGCGACGGGCGGCACCGGGGTCTCCGGCAGCTGGTCGAGCACGTCCTCGCACCACACGTCGACGGCGTCGAGCAGCCCGGCGTCGTCGGGCTCGGCGAAGTCGCCGTCGCGCGGTTCGATTTCGTCCGGGTCCAGTACGACATCGGTGGCGCGGACGAGGGCGAAGTTGCCCAGCACGCCACAGGCGGTCAGCGGTTGAGCACCCCACCGCCGGCCCAACTCGGCATCACACAGCGCGAGTTCTCCTTCTCGCATGATCTTGGCGAACGGGCTGCCGGGCAGCACCAGTTCACCGGCCGGGGCGGGTTCGCCGTCCTCGTCCGGCAGCGCGAGCGCGCCGAGCCACGGCTCGTCGCCGGGCTCCAGACCCGCCTCCCGGACCAGCCCGAGCACGACCTCGGCCAGCTCCTCGGCGTCGAGCGTGTCGTCCTCCCACATCCCGCCGTCGTCGAGCGACGCGGCGACCGCCGCACGCACCTGGGGGGTGGTCAGTACGGCGCGGGCTGTCGCGGGCAGCGCACCCAGCTTCTCCAGCAGCGGGTGAGCGGCGTCGGGGTGGGCGACCTTCAGCCCGAGCCGGGCCAGCTGTTCGCTGTCCGCCGCGTCCGGCAGCGGCAGCAGCACCTGGCGCGGGCCGTTCGCGGTACGCCCTCCCCCAGACTTCGTCCGGGAGGTGCCCCCAGCCAGCGGCACCGGCAGGCCGGCCAGCCGGTCCGGGTCGACGCCGGCCAGCGTCTCGTACAGCCGGTGCCACCACTGCGGCGCGCGCTCCACGCCCGCCAGCCGGTCGATCGCGTCGCCGAGCGGCAGCCGGCCCACGCCGAGCGCGCGCAGCTCGGTGCGGCGCTCCAGCCCGGCGGGCAGCAGCGTCGGCAGTACCTCGGCCAGCACCCGCACCGTGTCGGCGCCGGCGCCCTCCACCACCTCGGCCTCGAACGGCCGCAGCGCGGTCAGCTCCTCCGACGGCGCGGCGGGCGCGAGGAAGGCCACCCGGGTCAGCCGCTTCAGGATCGCGCCGCGCAGGGCGCCGTCCAGCTCGCCCTTGCCGAGCGGCCCGGGCACGAGGTCGATGGTCCCGGTCGAGACCGGATCCCAGTCCCCCAGCAGCTCTGCGTACGCGTCGGCCGCCCGCTCCACCAGGAAGTCGGTCAGCGGGCCGGGCGCGGGGTGCCGGCGGGCGGTGTCGAGCGGCAGCGAGGCGATGAGCAGCGCGGGCACACCCAGCGGCTCGTCGGTGGGCGTCGGAGCGTGCACCACAGCGGCGGTACGCGGATACTCGGGCGCCCCGTCCAGGTCCACGGGCACGGCCCAGGTGACCGCCCACTGCGGGCGCAGCCGCTCCTCGACGGGCCGCCCCACGAGAAGCGCCGGGTCGATAGGGCCGCCGCGCGTCACCGTGCGCCAGCGGTTCGTCACCCCGGCGCTGTCCTCCACATGGACGTACGGCCCCTCCTCCCGGCGGCGGAGCACGCGGGCGCCGTCGGGGGTCTCCACCACCACCTCTTCGAGGCCCGGCAGGGTCAGCAGCAGCGCGTCGTCGATACCGCCGAGCAGCCGCCCGACCAGGTCCTCGGCGCTGCCGTCGCGCAGCGGGAGGATGACGACGGTGTCGTACCCGTCCGGTGCGGTGCCCTCGGCGGGCAGCGGCAGGCGCAGCAGCGGCACGTGCCCGTCGCGGCGCCGCAGCTCGTCCCCGAGGCCGGGGCTGCCCAGGGAGGCCTGCGCGGCCAGCCCGCGCGCCTCGGCGAGCGACCACCGGACGCCGCCGTGCCGTCCCACGACGGCGGGCTCGTCGCTGACGGCCAGTACGGCGGCGAACCCGACGCCGAACCGTCCGACGCTCACGTCCTGCGCGTCGCGCTTGGCGGACGCGCGCAGGGTGCTCAGCGACTCGACGCCGGTCGCGTCGAGCGGCGCGCCGGTGTTGGCGGCGGCCAGCACGGTGGGCTCGCCGGCGGCCCCGGGATGCAGGGTCAGCCGGAGCCGCCCCGGGACGCGGGCCCGGGCGGCAGCGTCAGCGGCGTTCTGCGCCAGCTCGACGACCAGCCGGTCGCGGTAGCCGCCGAGCGCGAGGTCCTCCTCGGCGTTGGCGTCCTCGCGGAAGCGTGCGGGGCTGGCCCCCCACGCGTCGAGCACCCCGCGCCGCAGCCGCGCCGTCCCGAACGGATCGGCCCCGTCGGTCGCCGTCGCCTTTACGCTCACGCCTGGTGCCTCCAATTGTCTGGTGGGCTGAAGGTACCGCGCGAACGCCTACCCGACACACCGCAGCCGAACGTCCAAGCCGCGGAGAATTCCCCTACCGCCCCTCCCCGAACCCGGGGCCAAGCCCCCGGCCCCACCGCGCCGGCTCCGCAACACGAAACACCCCCAACGCGCCGCTCCGCGCGCGAAAACAGGGAGCGCGCCCGCTGTCCGGCACAGAAGCACCGGCCCGCCGCAAGCTGAAGGGGCACCCCACGTGCAGCGCATCCAGCCGGAGCACCCTGGCCTGGGCCGGACGGCCAGGCTGGCCGGCGGGCGCAAGCCCACCTCGCCCGCCCCGGAGGCAAACGGGGCGCGGCCGGACGGAACGCACGGGGCCAAGCCCCCAGCCCAACGCGCCGCTCCGCGCGCGAACAACACGGAGCGCGCCCGCTCCGCGGCAGCCCGCGGACAAGCGAGGCGCGATCGGACGAGGCAAGCCCCACCACACCGCTTCGCGGCGGCCCGAGCGGCCGGCGCCGACGGGAGGGTGGCGGGGTTGGAGGGTGGGGTGTTCGGGACGTGGAAGCGTGATTTGTGGCGCGGGGTTCTGGGCGCCCAATGCGACACCGCTGAACGCGCCGTAAATCATGCAGTCCCGGACGCCCCGCCCGGAGGCCCCGGCGCCCGGCCCTCACCCCTGGCCCGGCAGCCGAACCCCGGCCCCGGGGCCGACGTACCCCTGGGCACGCGCAACGGGCCCCGGGCTGGGCGTCCCCCGGGCAAGCGCAACGGCCGACGTACCCCGGGCCGCACCAACGGCGCCACGCCCGACGTACCCCGACCCGGCCCAACGGCCGCCACGGGCGACGTACCCCGGCCCGGCCCAACGGCCCGCCAGGGCCACGCGCTACGAGTGGCCCAGTTCCCCGTCCGCCGTTTCCGGTTCCTCCGGGACCGATCCGCCGTCCCGGACCGGGCGGAGCGCGAACTCGTCCACCCGCATCGAATCCAGCACCGGCGGCGCCGGCCGCAACGGCTTCGGCATGACCGCCGCCTCCGAGTGCCCACCGCAGCCGTACGCCAGCGACACGACATGCCCGTCCGCCGGACCGAACTCGTTCCCGCAGATACCGAACGCCTGCCCGAGCGACCCGCCCAGCGGCACCAGGAACCCGCACGACACGCACGACGCCGGAGCCGCCTGCGCCATCGGCGTCTTCGCGCCGAAGGACTCGTCCCAGCGGTCGGCCGCCGTGTGCAGCCCGTACCGCGACAGCACCCGCGCCCGGCGCATGCCGAGTTCCGCGGCGACCGCGGCGATCGAGCCCCGCTCCGGGGCGACCGGCAGCGAGGACGGCGGGCCCGCCGTGACCTCGGCGTCCTCCGCCTCCACCAGCTCGAACATCTCGTCCGACACCGCCGCGTTCGGCGGCGGCTCGTCCTCGCCGGAGTAGCCAGGCTCCAGGCGCAGATCCTCCGCCTCGGTGGGCAGCAGGTCACCCGGCCCCATGTCACCGGGACGCAGCCGCTCGCTCCACGGCACCCACTCGGGGGCAAGGAGCGCGTCGGGTCCGGGCAGCAACACCGTTTCGTCGAGGGTGACGATCTTCGCGCGGGAGGCCCGCGCGACCGTCACCGCCCAGCGCCACCCGCGGTAGCCCAGTTCCTTGCACTCGAAGAAGTGGGTGACAACCCGGTCACCCTCCGCGACAGCGGAGACATGTTCGCCCACCACCCCGGGCGCGGCGGCTTCCTCCGCCGCCGCACGGGCGAGGTCGACCGCCTCGGCGCACAGGCGGTCAGGGGTACGGCTTCGCGTCGTCGCTGCACTCACAGGTCTCGCTTCTCTCCTACGCCGTCTCACGAGTGCGCCGGTCCATACAGCCCGGTCCGTACAGCCCGGTCGGTCCATGTCCGTACGTGGCGCGGGCGGAGCGGACCAGAGGGCCGCGTCGACGTCCGCACCCGATCGGCCTCGGGCGCACCTACTGCCATCCATTCTGCGGGATCGCGAAGAGGCGCGCGGCCAAGAGCAACCGCCGGTGGCGCGCTACGCACGCTACCCTCTCCGCCGCCCGTGGCCCACCTGCACGTCCGATTCTCGGGACGGAAGGCGTTCCGAAGGGGTTCGGAAGGGGTTCGGAAGGGGTTCGGAAGGGGTTCCGGCGCGCCGTACACACCCTCGCCCCGGGTCGGTTGGGGCACTATGACGGGGTGGCAGCGGCAAGGTCGTCCGACGACGGAGCCGGCCCGGTCAGCAGAGCCGGGCGGGCGGTCGGCCGCGCCCTCCACCTGCCCTTCACCGGCACGGCCAGGGGCATCCGCCGGGCCACGCACGCCCACGGGGCCGGCGAATCGGGCCTCGGCAAGCTGATCGAACTGCACGCCGTGAACGGCGCGGGCGACATGATGATCACCGTCGCGCTCGCCTCGACGGTCTTCTTCTCCGTACCGACGGACGAGGCACGCGGCCGCGTCGCGCTCTATCTCGCCATCACGATGGCCCCCTTCACCCTCCTCGCGCCCGTCATCGGCCCGCTCTTCGACCGCCTCCCGCACGGCCGCCGCGCCGCGATGGCGGGCGCGATGGCGGCGCGCGCGCTCCTCGCGCTCACCATGTCCGGCGCGATCGCGACCGGCGGGCTGGAGCTCTACCCGGCCGCGCTGGGCGTGCTGGTCGCCTCCAAGTCGTACGGAGTCGTCCGCAGCGCCGTCGTCCCGCGTCTCCTCCCGCCCAAGTTCTCGCTGGTCAAGGCGAACTCCAGAGTGACCCTGGCCGGCCTGGTGGCGACCGGCATCGCCGCCCCGGCCGGCGCGGGGCTGCAGGCCATCGGCCCGCAGTGGCCGCTCTACGGGGCCTTCGTCCTGTTCGCCGCCGGCACGTTCCTGGCCTTCACCCTCCCGCACAAGGTCGACTCGGCGAAGGGCGAGCGGAAGGCCTCGCTCATCACGCACCCCGAGCGCCATCCCCACGGCCGCAAGCCGGGCCTGCGGACGGTCGGCCCGTCCGTGGCGTGCGCGCTGCGCGCGAACGCCGCGTTCCGCGCCCTCTCCGGCTTCCTGATCTTCTTCCTGGCGTTCCTGCTGCGCGAGCATCCGCTCGCCGGCCAGTCCGCCGCCGTCTCGCTGGGCATCGTCGGAGTGTCGGCCGGCGTCGGGAACGCCTGCGGTACGGCGGTCGGTGCCTGGCTCAAGGCCCGAGCCCCCGAAGTGATCATCACCACGGTGCTGACCCTCACTCTGACCGCAGCCGTCACCGCCGCCGCGCTGTTCAGCCCGGTCCTGGTCGCGGTGCTCGGCGCGGCCGCGGGCTTCTCCCAGGCGCTGGCGAAACTGTCGCTGGACGCGCTGATCCAGCGGGACGTACCGGAGGAGGTACGGACCTCCACCTTCGCCCGCTCCGAGACGCTGCTCCAGATGTCGTGGGTAGGGGGCGGAGCCATCGGCATGGCGCTGCCGCTCAACGGAGTCGTGGGCATGTCGGTCGCGGCGGGGCTGATCGGCCTGGGCGCGGCGACCGCCGCACGGGGCCTGCTGGCGGGAGCCCGGCGCGGCACGCCGCACCCCCGCGTGGCGTGAGCGGGACCGAGCGATAGCCTTCCGCACATGACCGCTCCGCTTTTCTCGGGTAAGGGCCGCCGCACCGCCGCCGCCCTCGGCGCCGTGTCCGCCGGACTCCTCGTCCTGTCCGCCTGCGGCGCCAAGCCGACGCCGCTGGCGACCCTTACGGTCGGCACGAGCACCGTGACCGCCGAGGCCGCCTGCCGGGCCGACAACGGCAAGGGGCTCTCGAACGAGAAGCTCCAGGAGTGCCTCGAGGGCCTGAAGACGTCGAAGACCATCCAGTACTCCCCGGGCACGACCCTGCGTATCGGCGTCGAGCCCGAGGTCGTCGAGGACGGCAAGAAGTGGATCGCCGCGCTGGACGGCCAGCCGATCACCGACCAGTCGAACAAGACGTACCGCAGCTTCCCGGGTGTCGACTTCTTCGGCACGGGCGGCCAGGGCGAGCCCGCGAAGAGCCGGAAGATCAGCATCATCCAGTTCTCGGAAAAGGGTCCGAGCAAGGGCAAGGCCGAAGCCGTCTGGAACTTCAAGCTCCAGCGCGACGACAGCTGACGCATGGTGCGTGTGCTGGTGGTGACCGCGGTACCGGCGGAGGCTGAAGCCGTCACCACCGGCCTGAACCACCCGACGGCGGGCCTGAACCACCCGACCGCGTCGCCCGTCGTCTTCGACGTCGTCGCCGTCGGTGCGGGGCCCGCCGCCGCCGCGGCCGGGGCCGCCACCGCCCTCGCCACCACCCCGTACGACCTGGTCGTCTCCGCCGGGATCGGCGGCGGCTTCCAGCCCGCCGCGCCCCCCGGCTCACTCGTCGTCGCGGACGCGATCGTCGCCGCCGACCTGGGCGCCGAGACGCCCGACGGCTACCTCGCCGTCGAGGAACTCGGCTTCGGGCGCTCGGTCCACCTCCCGCCGCCCGGCCTCACCGCCCACGTGGCCCGGGCCCTGGGCGCTCTGATCGCTCCCGTACTCACCGTCTCTACGGTGACCGGCACCGCCGCCCGCGCCGCCGAACTCGCCGCCCGCCACCCGCGCGCCGGGGCCGAGGCGATGGAGGGCTTCGGCGTCGCCGAGGCCGCCGCGGTGCACTCCGTCCCCGTACTCGAAATCCGCGCCATCTCGAACACCGTCGGCCCGCGCGACCGCGCCGCCTGGCGGATCGGCGACGCGCTCGCCGCCCTCACGGAGGGGTTCGGGAAGCTCGTGCCCGTACTGAATGGCTGGGGAGACCATGGATGACGCACAGAGGGCTGCTCCGGAGAAGGCGCTCAAGGACGCGCTGAGGATCGCGTACTCGCCCTGCCCGAACGACACCTTCGTCTTCGACGCCTGGGCCCACGGCCGCATCCCGGGCGCGCCCGCGCTCGACGTCACCTTCGCCGACATCGACATCACCAACGGCATGGCGGAGCGCGGTGAGTTCGACGTCCTCAAGGTCTCGTACGCGGTACTCCCCTGGGTGCTGGACGAGTACGCCCTGCTCCCCTGCGGCGGCGCGCTCGGCCGCGGCTGCGGCCCGCTCGTCCTGACCCGCCAACCCGGCCTCGACCTCACCGGCAAGACGGTCGCGGTACCGAGTGAGCGCTCGACCGCCTACCTCCTCTTCCGCCTCTGGGCGGCCGACACGCTCCCGGGCGACGTCGGCAAGGTCGTAGTGCTGCCCTTCAACGAGATCATGCCCGCCGTACGGGACGGCAGGGTCGACGCCGGACTGGTCATCCACGAGGCGCGCTTCACCTACCAGCAGTACGGACTGCACTGCCTCGCGGACATGGGCGAGCACTGGGAGTCCACCACCCGCCTGCCCATCCCGCTCGGCGCGATCATCGCGAAGCGCTCGCTGGGTGATGCGACGCTGCGCCAACTGGCCGACGCCGCACGCACGTCCGTGCGGATGGCCTGGGACGACCCGGAGGCGTCGCGCCCGTACGTACGTGAACACGCCCAGGAGATGGACCCGTCGGTGGCCGACCAGCACATCGGCCTGTACGTCAACGAGTTCACGGCCGGCCTGGGCGACGCGGGCTATGCGGCGGTCCGCGGGCTCCTCACCCGAGCGGCAGCCGAGGGCCTGGTCCCGCCCCTGCCACCGGACGCACTGAACTTCCCCTGACGCCCGGCGAACGACATGGGCCGGGGGCGGGGTATGCACCCCGCCCCCGGCCCAGCTGCCTCATCGGCCCCGGCCGCGTCACACGTCCAGCTGGTCCGCCACCGCTCGCAGCAGGCCGGCGATCTTCGCTCCGTGGACCTTGTCGGGGTAGCGGCCGCGCTCCAGCATCGGGGTGATGTTCTCCAGGAGCGTCGTCAGGTCCTGGACGATGGAGGCCAGTTCGTCCGGCTTGCGGCGCTGTGCGGCCGCGACCGAGGGGGCCGGGTCGAGGACCGTGACCGAGAGGGCCTGGTCGCCGCGCTGGCCTGCCACGACGCCGAATTCGACACGCTGGCCGGGCTTGAGCGAGTCGACCCCGGCAGGGAGCACCGACGAGTGCACGAAGACGTCGCCGCCGTCGTCGCGGGAGAGAAAGCCGAAGCCCTTCTCACTGTTGAACCACTTGACCTTGCCGGTAGGCACGTCTGTCCTCGTCCTTGTGCTCGTTGGGGTACTGACAAGCCGTAGCCGCGGCACGCCGGAAGCGGCCACGGAAAACGGCTCTGGATAGCACTACAGCGGGTCGTGTGACCCGCCACGTCCAAGGCTAATGGTCCAGGGGCTGGTGACAAGACGTCGCTGGGTGGTTCCTACGCGCAGGGAACTACCCTGGTCGGGTGACTAGCGAAACCCGAACGGACAACGCCGGCGCCGGCGACCGGCTCGTACAGGTCGGCGCGATCGTCTTCTTCATCGGCGCGGTGGCCACTCTGGTCACTGTCGCCCCACTGTTCCTGGGGACGGAGCCGTTCCCCTCCGTCGCCTACGCGGTGTGCATGCTGATGGGGCTCGGCTTCCTGATCGCCGGGGCCGGGGTGCTCCGCTCGATCGCCGCGCAGCGCCGTCAGGCGCGTGCGACCCGCGACGCGGCCGTGGAACCGGCCGTGGGACCGGCTGTGGAACCGGCCGTGGAACCGGCCGTGGGACCGGCTGTGTAGTCCTTCAGCCACTCCGGAAACACCGTCAGGTCGGCCAGCACCACATCCGCGCCCTCGGCGCGCAGTTCCGTCTCGTCGCACGGGCCGGTCGGGACCGCGACCGACAGCGCGCCTGCCGTACGGGCCCCGCGCACGTCGCCGGTGTGGTCGCCGACGTAGACCGTCGCGCCGTGCTCGCGCAGCGCCTCCGCCTTGGCCTCCGCCCACAGCCAGCCGATCACCGCGTCCGGCTCGATGCCGAGGTGCGCCAGGTGGAGCTTGGCGTTCGGCTCGTGCTTGGCGGTGACGACGATCGCCCGGCCGCCGAGCGCCTGCACCGCGGACACGGCCTCGCGCGCACCGGGCATCGCGGGCGTCGGGGCGATGGCGTGTGTGGGATACATCTCGCGGTAGCGGTCGCCCATCGCCTGGATGTGCTCGTCCTCGAACCAGTGCGCCAGCTCCTGTTCGAGCGGCGGGCCCAGCCGCGTGATGGCCAGGTCGGCGTCTATGAACGTCCCGGTCTCGGCGGAAAGCGCCTGGTAGGCGGCCTTGATGCCGGGGCGGGAGTCGATCAGCGTCATATCGAGGTCGAAGCCGACGGTCAGGGGTGCCGTGCCAGGTGTCGTGCCGGGTGTCGGGCTGGGCGTCGTGCTGGGCGTCGTGCTGAGGGTCTTGCCGGATGTCATGCCGGCCATTGTGCCCAGTCGGGGCGCGGAACGGCGGAACGTAGCCTTAGCCAAGCCTTACCAGGACTTGAACTCAAGTTGGATTTGATGTCCGCTGCCGCCCCGCGGGAGCTGCGCCGGCCGGTGGGTTGGGCGCGGTCACTCCGGGATGGGCCGGGCCCCGGCTCAGCGGCCGCAGGCCGGTGGGTGGGTGGCATCCGCGCCCGGGGGCGGGTGGTTCGGGTGGGGGGCCGCCCGGTTGGTGATGATGGCGGTTGCGGGCCGGGCGTCAAGGGCGCTCCCTACGGTCGCGTCGCTGCGCGATGGCCTTCGGCCACCCTGGACTCCCGTCCCTCCACCGCTACTGCTTGTTGGGGGGGGCGGCCCCCGGGGCGGGGCCCGGGGCTGCTTGCCGGTTGGCTCGGGTCCGCTGCCGGCCGCAGGCCGGTGGGCGGTTGCGGGGCGCGGTCTCTCCGGGAGGGGCCCGGCCCCGGCTCAGCGGCCACCGGGTGGTGGGTGATGCGGACCCCGCATGCCGACGGATGTAGTCATACCTCGGCCTGACGGCCGCTCAGAGCCCTGTCCGGGCACTTCCGGGCCTGCCGCACACCAGCAGCTTGGCGATCGACGCGATCGAGCGCGTCGCTGTCCGCCCCGGAGCGTGGGCGACGGTCATCTCGGCGGTGAGCACCTCAAGGTAGGGCGGGTTCAGGATTTCCTGAATTCAAGAATCAGTGTACTGTCTTGTCCATGCTGACCCTCGCCGCCGACCTCGACGCCCTGACCCGCTTCGGCCGCGCGCTGGCCGACCCGATCCGCTGCCGCATCCTGCTCGCGCTGCGCGAGGCTCCGGCCTACCCCGCGGACCTCGCCGATACCCTCGGCATCTCCCGTACCCGGCTGTCCAACCACCTGGCGTGCCTACGCGACTGTGGGCTGGTCGTCGCCGTGCCCGACGGCCGCCGCACCCGCTACGAACTCGCCGACCAGCGCCTCGGACACGCGCTGGACGACCTGCGTTCCGCCGTGGTGGCAGTCGCCGCCGACCGCGCGTGCATCGAGGCGGACGAGAAAGGGTGCTGCTGATGACCGCGATATCCCTCGGCCCGTCCCCGGCCCGCCGCGACGCGCTTACTCGCCGGATACGGCTGCTGGTCGCCGCGACCATCACCTACAACATCATCGAGGCGATCGTCGCCCTCATCGCCGGCACTCTCGCCTCCTCCACCGCGCTCATTGGCTTCGGCCTGGACTCGGTCATCGAGGTCTCCTCCGCTGCCGCGGTCGCCTGGCAGTTCTCCGCCCGCGAGCATGCCGTGCGCGAGGCCCGTGAGAAGACGACCCTGCGGATCATCGCGGTGTCCTTCTTCGCGCTTGCCGCGTACGTCACCGTCGACGCGATCCGGGCGCTGGCCGGCACCGGCGAGGCCGACCGCTCCGTTCCCGGCATCGTCATCGCCGCCCTGTCGCTCGCGGTGATGCCGTTCCTGTCCGCCGCCCAGCGCCGCGCGGGCCGCGAACTCGGCTCTGCCAGCGCGGTCGCCGACTCCAAGCAGACCCTGCTGTGCACCTACCTGTCCGCCGTGCTCCTGGTGGGCCTGGTCCTCAACGCCACCCTCGGCTGGTCCTGGGCCGACCCGATCGCCGCCCTCGTCATCGCCGCCATCGCCGTCAAGGAAGGCCGCGACGCCTGGCAGGGAAAGGGCTGCTGCGCGGATCCGGCCGCCGCGATCCCCACCCAGCGGCAGGAGACGGACGCCTGCGGCTGCCGCCCCGGCTGCGACTGCTGCAACTGAGCGGCCACGTGAGCCAGTACCCGGTGCCTTTCCCCGAAGGTGAGCCTGTGCCATCGCGGGCAGTGCCCGTGACCAGGGAGGATGCCCGCCATGGCCACCGACGAGGACCTCATTCCCGTACGTTCGACGCACTCCATGCCCAGGGTGTTCGCCGCGGGAGCGGCCGTTGGCGTCCTGGGCGGGATGATCGGTCTGGGCGGCGCGGAGTTCCGCCTGCCGCTGCTGATCGGTCTGTTTGGGTTCGCCGCGCTCTCCGCGGTCATCCTGAACAAGGCGATGAGCCTGGTGGTGGTCCTGGTGGCGCTGCCTGCCCGCCTGGCAGCGGTCCCCGCCTCGGAGGTAGCCGCACACTGGCCCATCGCGGTCAACCTGCTGGCAGGAAGCCTGCTGGGCGCCTGGGCCGGCGCCGCCTGGGCAGTGCGGATGCGCAGCTCCACCCTGTACAAGGTGCTGGCGGGGCTGATGGTGCTCATGGCCGCCGCCCTGCTGGTCACGCACAGCACCACCCTGGGGACGCTCGCGCTGCCACTGTGGGCGCAGGTGCCAATCGGTGTGGTGGCCGGCTTCGGCATCGGGGTGGTCGCGGCCATCATGGGCGTAGCCGGGGGCGAGCTGCTGATCCCGACGATCGTGCTGCTGTTCGCGGTGGACATCAAGACGGCGGGGAGCTTGTCGCTGCTGGTATCGCTGCCGACGATGCTGGTGGCCTTCGCCCGCTACAGCCGTGACGGCAGCTTCGCGGTGCTGGGCGCCAGCCTCCGCTTCACCCTGGTCATGATCACGGGCTCAATCGCCGGTGCGGTGCTGGGCGGGCTGCTGCTCGGCGTGTTCTCGGATCTGGTGCTCATCCCCGTGCTGGCCGTGATCCTGCTCGTTTCCGCGGTCAAGCTCGCCCGTCACGACTGACTCTTCGGACGCGGCTCGGATATTCCCCGATGCCGGGGCCTCGTCATTCGAGGTCACGTGCGCTGGCCTTCTGCCTGCTCCTCTCCGGTTGGGCCGGCGAGAGCCGGGCGACGTCCTCGTCCTTGATGTCGTGGCCCTCGGCGCGGAGCTGGGCAATTCCTGTGCCTCAACTACTCACACCGGTTGTTCCAGCACAACAGGCGGCCCTCGGCCGCTTAGCCGAGCCGCGCAGCCCCCGAACCCGGTGCGTGTCTTGCCCTGCCCACCGGGCTGAGGTCACCGACGAAAGCGCGGCCACTGCCGGGGCTCAGGTGGGGCCCCGCTCCCCGGGGCCGCCCGACACTCATCTGCACCAGCGGGACGGGGCGGACAGTCACGGGTGGCCGAAGGCCATCGCGCAGCGACGCGACCGAAGGGAGCGCCC
>NZ_JBSOPZ010000048.1:0-43890 GCF_053763515.1 Streptomyces mabaensis | reverse complement strand
AAGGTGTCCCTTCAAGGCATCAAGAACTGGGGACGTTCATCCGTACGCGGGTGGGGACGTTCACGTGTACGCCGACAATCTGCTTAAGGAAAGCCGGCTGGCCGCTATCGTCCTGGACTTCTCCAAGACCGACGTGCGTCTCATCGAATCCGACTTCCGGTCGCGCTACTTGGAGCACCGATTGCCGGAGGAGCTCAAGACCGTTCCCGCTGAGACCACCGAACGCACGATTCCGGGCATCAACCGAGTGGTGAAGACCGAAGTTCCGCAGGTCGCAGCTGCCCGAGCTTTTACGGACACTCTTCTGCGGGCCAAGGCGGTTGCTCGGGCAGTGGACACTGTTCCAGCCGCCCAGGTCCAGCAGGCTGGAGCCGTCTATGAGCAGGCGAAGCGGGCCATCGAAGACGCGTTGGAGCCGGCGGGCAAGGACGCCCGGGTACGCAAGCGGAAGCAGGCTGCCCCTGACCGCCTCAATGACGCCTGTCAGGACATCGAGCAGTGCATCACGGATATGGCACTGGCCAGGGCATCGCGCAGCCTTGATGAGGAGACGTTCGATGAGGCGGTCCTCAAGCTGAAAGCGACCATGGACAAGCTCGCCCGCGAGGCCGCGCGCAGCATCAGCGTGCCCGGTGACGGTGTTGCTTGGCTGCTTGACGCCGTACGTCAGGAGGAAGCGTGACCGAGACCGCAGAACCGTCCCTGCGGATCGCCTTCGATGTGTCGCGGACCAAGGCCGTGCTGCGTGTGGCCGAGCCGTACCGGAGTGATCTGACCCGACTGGCTGCCCGCTTTCCCGCGGGTGGCCAGCGTGGTCCGCTCACTATGGAACTGACTCTTGACGATTTCCTCGTCGGCATTGATGTACTCGCAGACTGGCCTCATGCGGACTCCGTGGAGTGGGAAGAGGAACTAGCGACGCTGGTCGGAGGAGTCCTCGATGATGCCGACCAGGCCGAGCAGCAGATTCAGCAGGGCTCCGGTACCTCGCCCGCGGTAAACGAAGACTCGGTCGAAGTGGCGCTGGGCAGCGGATGGGCCGCAGATCTCACCAGCTTTCAGCGGAGGGACATTGCGCAGTTGCTGTCGATGCAGCACGGCGCCAACTTCAGTGTTCCTGGTGCGGGGAAGACGCGTGTCGGCCTTGCGGTGTACGCGGCGATGCGCGAGCGCGGCGTGGTCCGCCGACTGCTTGTCGTCAGCCCGAAGTCGGCCTATGAGTCCTGGTTGTTCGAGAGTGAGCTGTGCTTCAAGAATCCGCCAGTCACCACAGTCATGGAGAAGAGCCCTGATCCCAGGGCCGAGATTCTGATCGTCAACTACGAGCGGCTGGACAAGTCGCTTGGGGCGCTTGCTTCCTGGCTGCGCGCTGCCCCATCCATGGTCATCCTTGACGAGGCTCACCGGATGAAGCTCGGGGCGCAGGGGATCTACGGAGGCGCTTGTATGGCCCTCGGGCCGCTCAGCCGCCGTCGGCTCATCCTCACGGGGACGCCGGCGCCGAACGGCGCGCGGGATCTGGAGAACCTGCTGTCGTTCGTATGGCCGGGCCACGGCCGTCGGGTGGTGACGCAAGCTGTTGCGGGCGGAGATCTCGCGTATGCCAGCTCGGTACTCCGCCCGCTCTTCACCCGCACGACCAAGAGTGAGCTGGGTCTGCCACCGTTCCAGACGCGTATCAGGTACCTCGCGATGCCGGATCTGCACCGCGAGGTTTACGACGCCTTGGTGGGGCGTTTCACGGCTCGTGCGGAGGCCTCGCGCGCAGACTTCGATGCCCTGGGCAAGGCGATGCTCCGCCTGTTGATGGCGGCCACGAGTCCTGCACTGCTTGCCGAGGGCGGCAGTCGCTATGAACCCCTGACGTACCGGGTACCACCTCTGGAAGTTCCCGAGAACGAATCGCTGTACTCGTTGATGAGGAGTCTTCCGCAGCATGAGCTCTCCCCGAAGTACAAGGAAGCACTGAACATCGTCGCGGAGAATGCTGCGGTCGGCCGCAAGACGCTGGTCTGGACGACCTTCGTCCGTAGCCTCACCACCATGGAGAGCATGTTTGCGGGCTACCAGCCCGCTGTTGTCCACGGTGGTACGCCTGATCGTGATGAGCAGATCCGGCGCTTCCGTACGGACCCCGACTGCCACGTTCTGCTGTCCAACCCGGCCACCCTCGGTGAGGGAATCAGCCTCCACCAGGTCTGCCATGACGCGGTATATGTGGACCGCGATTTCATGGCCGGCCGCTTTCTCCAGAGTCTGGACCGTATTCACCGGCTGGGTCTCGCTCCCGGAACGGAGACCAGGGTCACGGTGCTCGCTGTGGAGGGCACCATCGACGAGGTGGTGGCAATGCGTCTCGAAGAGAAGTTGGAGTTCATGGGGCGGATTCTGGACGACCCTTCGGTTCAGCAGCTGGCTGACCTTGAGGAAGAGCCGTCCGCTGCGGCGGGCATGGATATGGCGGATGTCCGTGCACTGCTGAGGCACGTCGATGCCGTCGCTCACCGGTGAAGGCACCCGCCAGGCGGCGCTGCGTTGGCTGACGCAGCTCCGCGTGGCGGATGTTCCCCGTACGCGAGCGCTCTTTACTCACCATCACAGGTACGCAGATCTGACGCCGGCCCAGTACGCCGAGGGCCTTGCCTGGTTGAGACGGTCGGGCATGCTTACGGTGGCTGGCTGTCCGGTTGTTGAGATCAACGAAAGTGAACTGCGCGACGCGGACGCGGCTTCCACCGTCCCCCAGGTGCTCTGGAGCCGTGCTGGAGAGGAGATGCGCCGACAAGTCGGAGCTGCGGGTGAGCATGCACTCCTTGAGCTGTTGCGGTGCGGCGGGGTCACGGCGGTGAGGCATGTAGCCGCGATCTCGGATGCATACGGATACGACATCGAAGCATCAGCGTCGGCCAGTGAGTGCGCGCACCTTGAGGTCAAGTCGACGACCGACCCGACTCGGCTGCAGGTTCACCTCACGCGTCACGAGTACGAGACCATGCGGGCAGATCCGCAATGGACAATGGCGGCCATCCTGGTCGGTGCGGATGGCAGTGCATTGAACGTGGCGACGGTCAGTCGGCCGTGGCTGCATTCGGCTGTGCCCAAAGACCAGATCGAGAATGGCCGATGGGAGTCTGTACGCCTTACGGTCCCGGCTCACGTCATCACGCCGGGGCTGGAGGTGGGTTGCGGCCGACGGCCCTTGTCGGGCGTTTCCCTTCCGACTAGATCTGTCTGGGGACTGCAGCCCTGGATGACGCTTTCTGCCTGACACAGCGCGGCGCGGATGCTCTGGCCGACAGCCTCGGCTACCGGTGGTGGAAATGCGTTGCCTACCTGCCGATAAGCCGAAGTCTTCCGGCCGACGAATACCCATTCCGCGGGGAAACCCTGGAGCAGTGCCATCTGGGCCACGGTGAGCTTCACGGGGAGTGTGCAGCCGGGCAGAGGAGGCGCGTCGGCGACGCTGGAGCCGTTCACGCCGAGTTCAGCCCACGCCCGGCGGGCGCGGGAGGGGCCCAGATCAGGACCTCCATGCTTGCGTGAGCCGCCGCACAGAGTAGGCGCGATGCGCAGGGCGCCATCCGCCCATTCGCGGGCGAGTTCCCAGCCCCGTGAGGCCATCGACTCGTATAGGACCCGGCCGACGAAGGGAGCTGTCGCCGGGCAGGCCGTTGGCTCCGGCCAGCTGAAGTGAGTGAACGCGACGCGGCGTAGGGCGATGAGAACTGCCCGAGGCCGCAGCTGCGGAACGCCATAGTCACAGGCCCGCAAGAGACGCCACGAGGTGGAGTAGCCGAGCCTTTCCAGCTCTTGGACCACGGCCGCGCGGTACGCAACGAACTTGGTCTGCATGATGCCCTTGACGTTCTCAATCATGACAGCGCTCGGCTGGAGGGCTGCGGCGATGTTCAGCACGGCTGGGAAGAGGTCCCGCTCATCGCCCCCGCCGAGCTGTTTCCCGGCGAGCGAGAACGGCGGACATGGAACGCCTGCGGCGAGCAGCGCGGTTTCAGCAGCCGGGGCGAGGGCTCGTGGTGAGACTCTCAAGACGTCCTCTTGCAGGACGTTCCAGCCCGGGCGGTTCGCGCGCAGCGTGTGTGCAGCGTCCGGATCTACTTCAACGAGCGCGGTGTGAGTGAATCCGGCGCGCTCCAGTCCGAGGGCCTGGCCTCCGCCACCTGCGCAGATTTCGATGCATGTAGGCGCTGATTGATGAGGGGATGCTGACGGACCCTGTTGCATGAGTTCCTCCTAGGTGCTGACCTCTCGCTCTGCACAGCTTGCCGTCACTTGCCGCGGCAGGTGACGGCAAGCTACTGTTACTGCCCGAAAGACTTAGGTGTGGCTCGTTTGTTCGAATGGGGAATCGATGGCCGACTCTGACCTGGACTGGCGCAACGCCAGCCTCGGTACGCGCGTGCGCGTGGCGCTATGGCTGCGGGATGAGGTTGGCGTCGGCGGAACCTTTTCCAAGGCGCGGCTTCGGGCGGCGATCAGCGGGGCGGAGCAGGTCGACCGGCGGATGCGTGATCTGCGTCCTGCGGGATGGATCATCAAGACGAATCGGGACAAGCCGAGCTTGCAGCCAGATCAGCTCTATCTGGAGGAAATCGGCCTTCCCGTTTGGGAGACCGGGCACCGAGCTGCTGGCTTGCGGCAGATCAGTGCGAAGACCCGCCGCTTTGTGTACGAGCGAGACGGTCACATGTGCAGACGTTGCGGTATCGCCGCGGCCGAGGCCTACCCGGATGAGCCGGGCTCACATGCGCGGCTAACCCTGGGGCATGTCAACCCTCACAAGTCAGGCAGTGGGGCCAGCTCCGAAGACCTGATCACTGAGTGCGCTCGCTGTAACGAGACGGTAAGACACCTCACCGGCAGGCAGATGAGCCGTGAGCAGGTCTGGGACCGAGTGAAGGAGCTGCCCACCCGGCACAAAAGGGAGCTGCTGGCCTGGATGACCGGTGACGTCAGGCCTTTGAGTCCTGCCGAGCAGGCTTGGGGCATGTACCGGCAGCTTCCGGCCGCAGTGCGGGACGAGATGAAGGGTGAGCTGCGCAAGCTGCTGGAGAGCTGACTGTCCTCTGTTGGGATGGGGCAAGCATCGTGAGTTCTGTCGGTGGTAGATGCGACACTTGCGTGTCTGCATCAGCCACACCAGGAGGAGTCGATGAGCGCCAGCGATGACACGCTGACCTCGATTGAGATTTGCGCGGGAGCCGGCGGGCAGGCTATCGGCCTCCACGCCGCCGGGTTCCGGCACCTCGCCCTCGTCGAGATCGACGCACATGCGGCGGCCACCCTTGAACGCAACATCGAGGAGCGGCCTGGGTGGCAATGGGAGAATGAGCACTGCGATGTCCACCTGATGGATGTCAAGCAGTTCAATCCAGTAATTCACCTAAAAAAATACGAAACGGCTGCGGGCCGCAAGGTGAAAGTAGATGGAGAAGGGGAGGTGGAGCTGGATCTCCTTGCTGGAGGAGTTCCGTGCCCGCCCTTTTCTCATGCCGGCAAGCAACTCGGTCGTGATGATGAGAGGGATCTTTTCCCTGCGATGCTCGATCTTGTCGAACGCCTGAGCCCCAAGGCGGTCATGATTGAGAATGTTCGCGGAATTCTCGAACCTGACCACAAGTTCCTCTACTACCGCAATCACA
This sequence comes from Streptomyces mabaensis, assembly GCF_053763515.1. Lineage (NCBI taxonomy): Bacteria > Bacillati > Actinomycetota > Actinomycetes > Kitasatosporales > Streptomycetaceae > Streptomyces > Streptomyces mabaensis. Next base: position 38,230 of record NZ_JBSOPZ010000048.1, on the reverse strand, counting down.
TCAAAAATCGCCTACGGAAGGCTGGTTATGTGATTTGTGGGTGGAATGTGCTGCAGGCGCAAGACTATGGTGTGCCGCAGCTTCGCCCGCGAGCCATCCTGGTGGCGATCCGTGAGGATCAATACCGCGGTTTCACCTGGCCGGAGCCCCAGAATTCCGTGACTACTGTTGCGAGGGCTCTTGGTCCGTCCATGGAGGCCCGCTTCGGCGCTGACGTAGACGGCTTCAAACGATGGGAAGAGAAGGCGAGCCGGGGGGTGGCCCCTACCCTTGTCGGCGGCTCTAAGAAACACGGTGGAGCTGACCTCGGACCGACGCGCGCGAAGAAAGCGTGGCAGCTGCTCGGCGTTGACGGGATGGGCGTCGCTAACGATCCCGACAGGATGGTCGACAAAGACCGGGATCTAGGGAATCTCACACGAGGTCCCAAGCTCACGGTCGGGCAGGCGGCGATTATTCAGGGATTCCCGGAGGACTGGGAGTTTGTGGGCGGCAAGACGGCTCGCTATCGGCAGGTCGGGAACGCGTTCCCGCCACCCGTGGCTGCGGCGGTCGGGGAGAAAATCAAGGAAGCGCTGCTGCGGACTGGGCCGCTGGCGAAAAACCCTAGCCCCGAATTCGAGGACGAAGACGACCGGTCACTGTTCGCCCCCGAGCTCCCTGGGCTGGATAGCTCCCTTCCTGCTTCGGACAATGCGGAGGATGGAGTCGGCGCACTCGTCAGCTGACTCGTGTTCCCAGAAGCGGAGGACGGTCCAGTCAGCTTCGATGAGGCGGCGGTCGGTGTCGCGGTCGCGGGCCATGTTCCGGGCGACCTTGTCTGACCAGTAGCCAGGGTTCGTCCTCGGCGGGACGTAGTGCTCCGGACAGCCGTGCCAGTAGCAGCCGTCGATGAAGACAGCAACCTTCGCCTGACGGAAGACCATGTCGGCCGTCCGGCGAAGGCCCGGCAACGGCTGTGCCGCTACGCGGTATCGCAGCCCCTGGGCGTGAACCAGCCTGCGAATGATCCATTCCGGCTTTGTGTCCCGGCTTCGGATGGCCTGCATGTTCCTGCGCCTGGCGGCCGAAGAGGCCCAGGACCCTTCAGGGCGCTCCCATTCGTCACTCATTTTGCCTCGTCTCGTCCTCAGTGAGCGAGTCATGCTGAGCTGATGACAAATGCCCCTTATTTTCTTTCTTGCGGATCTTGATCTCTGCTGCGATATCCCCTTCAGGCCATGGCTGCCATGTGCTGGCGCGGTAGTAGGTGAGGGACCGGCCGGTGAGCGGGTTGGTGCGGCGTCTGGTGGAGATCGTCCAGTCAAGCACTCGAAGCTCCCGCAAGCGTCTTTGCCAGTCCTCTTGATACTGCTTCATTGACGCGACAGCGCCGAGAAGGTCGGAAGCAACCCAGTCGCCGTGGAACGCCTTGAGCAGTTCGCCGATGCGCCGATGAGGTTCATCGTAATTCGCGGCAGCGCGGATTTCATGGGCGTACTGGTCGTACGTTGCGTAGTAGTCCTTCTTGCCGGAGTTGCACTCCTCGCAGAGCGGCTGCAGATTGCTGAGATCATCGGTGCCGCCCCACTCCACGGGGATTTTATGATCAACAACCAGCACCACATGGTGGTCGAGGGGTGTTCTGCCGCACTGCGCGCACCGCTTGGGCGCCAGGACTTGTGCCTTCAGGCGGCTGCCGAGCGACTTACGGAGGCCGGCAGGTCCGGATGTCCTCCATCCGGAGAGCAGGTAGCGGTGATCGCGCCCATCCCGAACTGTGGGGATGTTGAACAGGCCACGAAGATCTCGTACCCGCCGGTCAGTCTGGGCCGGCGCTTCTCCCTGCGCGCCAGCTACGTGGGCGCGGATCTCGCGCATGGTGGGAGGGCGTGAGCGCCGCTCATAAAGATAGGTGTAGAGCCGCTCGTAATGAGCCGCCAGTTGCAACGACTTGAGCTCTGTAGAACCAGGGGCCGGCAGAGGCCGGTCGTCCTGGCTTCTGAGCCCGTGCGTGTCTCGGCCGCTTGTCACAGATCCTCCCTCTCTTCCTGGAAGCCCACGATAGGAGACTCTGCTCTTGCGGAGTCGATCGTGCGGAAGCGGACGAACGGTACCGGCTGGAGCGTCGGGTCGGTGGCAGGGATGAAGGCGGCAGCCAGGACCAGCTTTGCGGCATCCACATGGCCGCCGGCAGCGAGTCCGGCGAGCGTCCCGAGGCCTGGGTCTGCCACTGGGTAGAGGAGGAGCGCGCCACGTCGGGGCCGGTGGAACTGAGTGGCGAACGGGTCGTCCTCGCTCAGAGGGATGAGGCCAGCGATACGTTCCGCAGACTGGCGGTGCGCCATGCCGGAGATGCGGTTGAAGACGCCCCGGGAATTGCGCCTTCGCTGGACGAGCGTAAGTGGTTCCGATCCGAGGATGCTGGCCGCGACGCTAGTCGGGCCTGAAGTCTGGGGAGCGATCACCACCCAGTCATCGGTGGCGCAGCCGGCGTCACTCGCGTCCTTCAGGTACTCCAGGTGGGGGGCGAAAAGGTCAGGCCGTGCCCAGGTGAGGCTACTCATCGTGGCAAGCAGCTGGGCGTGGCTGATGACAGCCGTCTTTGCTGGATAGCGTGTGTAGTTGCCGCGGTCGTCGTCCGCGAGAGAGACGAAGACAGCCGGGTCGGGGCTCAGCGACTCCAGTACCGGCCGCCAGGTTTCCGTGTTGTGGCGGAGGTCCGATGGTTCGGTCGGATAGGCCGTCGGCTCCACCCACTGGCCCGGGGAGCGGATTTCCACCAGCTCCGCGTTGAACATCTTGTTGCGGCCGCTCGGCTTGATCCACGGCAGGTGCTGGGAGACCAGGGGCGGGATCTGGGCCGGTGTCACCTGGGGCTTGCCGTCGACCAGTTCGGCATAGCGGGAGAGCTGGGCGCGGAAGGTTTCCTCGTCGCGGCAGATGGCCTCGAAGGCTTCGTACAGGTCGACCGTCTTGGTCTTGGTGAGCTGTTCCTCACGGCCTATGTAGAGGCGCACCAGATCGCGGTAGCCCGGCCGGAAGCCGAACCAGCGGCCCATCTGCATGAGGGTGTCGGCCTGCTGGGTGGTGCGGCGGTAGTACGTGATCGTGAGACCTTCGACCGTGAAGCCGCGGGACAGCTTGGTGCCGCCGACCAGGATCTTCCAGACGTTCGGCGTGCGGTCGAAGTCCAGGTCGATCTGCGAGAAGTAGGTATCGGTGTCACCGTTCACGACGACGACCGGGTTGCCGCCCTGGTTGATGAGCTGGCGGGCACGGGAGACGTACGGCTTGAGGTCGGCGTACGAGACGGGGACCGGGAGGTCCGCCGCGTACCGCTGGAAGTCCGTGGTGAGCAGGGCCTCCAGGCGGCCGTGGCCATCCGGGCCGGTGTGGCGGGAGTTGTGCCACAGGGTGTTGATGCGCAGCGCCAGCTCCGCGTGGTCGTTCACCTTCACCGACTCGTGGGCGAGCATGGTGTGGTGCCGGAAAGGGCCGTCGGGAACTCCGTGGTCGGCGCGGTAGAGCTTGAGGGCGCCGGTGAGGAGGAAGGCGTCCAGTGCCTCCTGGAGGCGGTCGCCGGTCTCCTCGTAGATCCCGCGCACATGGGTCTCCTCGGCGGACGTGCCCTCGGAGTCCAGGTCGTGGAAGTCCTGTACGCCCATGTAACCGGTCGGGCGTGGCAGGGAGATCAGGAAGTCCCGCGGGAAGATGTCCTCGCCGTCGCTGGGGTCGATGAAGACGTTCGCGAACGGGGTGGCGGTGTAACCGACGTACTGGGCGCGGGGGAGAAGCGTCAGGAGCTGGGAGATGAGGCCGTTGATCGCGGTACGGGAGGGTCGCCCGGACTCCCACTTCTTGGGGTCCGAGGTGTTCACCGAGGCCTGGTCCGACTCGTCGTCGATGATCAGGGTCGGGATCTCGCGAAGGATCGGCCCGATCTTCTTCAGGTCCTTGACCAGGTTCTCCAGTACGGACTTGTTCTTCTTCACGACCATGACGCGCGCCGCGGCCCGGTGCAGGTTCTCCGGGTCGTAGAGAGGGAGATGCGGCTCGCGCTTCTCGATCTCCAGGGCGCGGATGCCCTGGAGGAGGCTCCGGTAGTCGTTGTCCCGAGTGGTGAGGCGTTCGATGTTGAACGGACGGGGGCCGTGGGAGACGAACTTGCCCGGCCAGTCCTCGTCGTCCTGGTAGTCGATGCCGACGAGGGCATCCACATCGTCGGGGTCGGCACCGCGCAGGATGTTCTCCTGCCCGATGAGTTCCATGTCGAGCCGGCGCTGCGTCTGCCCGCGCAGCAGATTGAGGGTTCCGCCGAGGACGATGACCAGGCGGTAGCCGGCATCGATGGCCTTGGCCGCGACTCCGGTGAAGTTGGCTGTCTTGCCCGACTGTACGTAGCCGACGACCAGGCCGCGGGCACCGTACGCCTCCGCACGTGTCGGGTCGGAGAGACGCTCCACGACGCTGTGGCTCGCCTCGTCCAGGGAGGAGACGGCTGCGTCGCTCCAGCCCTTGTGGCGCAGCAGCCGCTCGTACGAGTCCCAGTAGAAGGCGCGGTTGGCCGCACTTCCACGCGTGTACCAGGACTGGAATTCCTTGCTGATGACCACCGCGCCCGGCTCCTTGAAGACCGGCACGGCGTTGTCGAGAGCCTTGCGCAGATCGGCGCCGAAGCCGAGCCGGTCGTACGTATCGGTCCTTCGTTCGTCGGTACGTGCCGGGGCGGCGGACCAGTCGGCCTGCTCCGCGAGGTCCCACGCCGTGAGCTTGCTGTGCCACAGGGCGGTGAGTTCGTCGCCGGGGCTGGCCGCGACAAGGCGGTCCCGGAAGTGACCGAGGGTGGTGTCGGCCGGCTCGTCCGACTCGGAGAGAACGAAGGCGAGTTTGGCGAAATGCTTCGGCCCGCGGCGCATCGCCGCCAGGACGTCACCGTGCAGGTCGATGAGGTGGTCCGTCGTCATGGTGTCTTCCTTCAGCGGGCGAGTTCGCAGCGGGCAGCGGAGAGCAGAACGCTGTTCCACAGCGCCATCTCGTCGTCGCGCTGGGCGCTGGAGCGGCCCAGTCGGAAGTTCTTCTCCAGCATGAGATAGAGCAGGCTTTTGAGGGCGGGAGCGTCGTTGAGGCCGCTCTTGCCGCCGTTGAACACGGTCCGGTAGTCCTGGTTGAGGCGGACCGTGCGCTCGTCGCGGTCGATCTCGAAGAAGACCCCGTCCGGGAGAGCGGACCAGCGGAAATCGATCGGGTCCTCGTGAGGCTCCTGGGGAAGCTCCTCACGGAGTGTCCGGCGCAGGCCGGGCTCGAAGCCCTTGCCCGGCGGCACGACGGACGGGCGCTTGGGTTCGCTGCGCCTGGCCGCGTCGCGGTACGTGTTCTCCGCGTCCCGCAGGTAATCCGCGAACGTACGGCCCTGGTCGTCGGCCGCCTTCTCCAGACCGCGCTTGAAGGCCGGGCCCGCTTCCACCCCGTCCTTCTTGACGGTCAGCTTGAAGACGTCGTCATCGGCGGGCAGGTCGACGGCTATGCGGGCGAGGTTGTGGTGGCTTTCCGGCAGCCGGTACCCGTTCCACCCACCGGGCTGTACGAGACGGTTGTTGCGGTAGAAGTAGAAGCCCTGCCGGTCGGCGAGAGCGCCGATGCCGCGGTATCCAACCAGCGGAGACTTGGCGGGCCAGATGTGCGTGGTGATCCGCAGGTCGCCGGTGCCCTCGATCGGTGCGGTGAAGACGCGGGGAAATCCGGCCTTGCCCGGAACGCGATAGCCGAAGGGATCGATGGGCAGCACACCGCGGTGGTCCAGCTCCTCCCGGGTGCGGACGTCCTCGACCACGATGTCGATGTGGAAGTCGTCCCGCGCGAGGAAGCGGTGCAGGTAAAGGCCCAGTTGCGTCTCCAGCTTCTCGATCGCCTCGTTGAGGAAGCGATCGGTCTGCCGGCTCTCGATCGTTTCGAAGGCGCGGACCTTGTCCCAGCGGACGATGGTCCCGTGCCAGCCGATCACGCCGTCGTAGCGGTCGACGAGATCCTGGCAGTACGACGCCTCGACGATGTCGCAGCGGTGATCATCACGGGCGTGGGCGGTGAGCCACCGGCGTCCGGCGGAGGGGCTCCGCTTGGTCCGGCTGATTACGGTCAGCGCGTCCGCGTGGGACATGGATGCGGCCTTGAGGCCCGTACCGAACTTCCCGAGCGCGTCAGCGGCGTAATGCTGCTGGCCGCCGACCGTCATGGCTGTGTCGAGTCCGGACTCGTCCATACCGCGTCCGTCGTCGACGATCAGCAGGCTGACGAGACGGTCCTCGTCCCGCAGCAAGCTGATGACGACCTTGGTCGCACCGGCGTCGATGGAATTGTCGACGAGGTCCGCAACTGCCGCTTCGAAGCTGTAGCCCTGATGAGTGAGGGCTTCGACGTAGCGGGAGTGGGGTGGCAGCCGCTTGCTGCCACTGGTCGGGACGTCGAACTGCCAGTCAGCACCGGGCTCGTAGGGCATCGGCTTCCTCACACGCACACGACTGGAACCTGTGTGGGGGAGCGCGGCAACCAGTCAAACCATCAAGTATTAATTGTGAAGATACTGTAGGCATCCTGGCGACGGCAGAGGGGGTGCGGGGTCAGGACGAAGCTGTCCCCGGGGCCGCGCCGTGGCAGTCCTTGTAGGGGGTTTGCGAGCCGCACCAGCATGTTGTGTTCCGGGCCGGGGGCCAGGGGGTGGCCTTGCCTCGGGCTGCCAGGGTGGTCGCGTACTCCGCCAGGAGCGTGGTCGATTCCGGGGACGTCTTCTCCGAGGCCGCGAAGGCTTCGTACGACGGGACCGAACCCGTCACGATGCCCAGGTTCGGGGTGCCCGAGGCCGCCAGTTCGCGGAGGGCCGTTTCGATCCGGGTCAGGTGGGTCTCGTGGGAGGGGTACTCCGTGGTCAGGGCCGGGTATGCCGTCACCAGTTCGGTGAGTTCCTGGGCCGGCCAGTGCAGGACCGCCACGGGGAACGGGCGGGACAGGGCCGCGCGGCGGTCGCCCAACTCCGCCCGCAGGCGGGCGATTTCCGCGCGGAGTTCGGCCGGGTTGTCCGAGCCCAGGGCCCAGACGCGCTTGGGGTCGTGGAGCTCGTCCAGCGGGATCGGGCCCGAGTGGTGGGTGTCCGCGACCATGTCCCACTCGTCGTGCGGGGTTCCGGCGAGGCGGCGGACGCGGTGGCGGCCGGTGAGGAGCGCGTGGGCCGCGTACGAGATCGGCTCGTCGGGCTGGATCAGGAGGCGCGCGCCCTCGGTGAAGCAGTCGGCGGCGGCCTGGAGCTCGTCGTGGGCCTCAAGGGTTTCCGCGATGATCTCCCAGGGCGCGGCGTCGCGCGGGGCCGCGGCGCGGATGCCGTCGATCAGGGCGCGGGCCTCCGCCTCGTGTCCGTACTCCCAGAGGTTCGCGGCCTGGCGTGCCTTGACGCGGTAGGGGTCCGCGGGGCCGGCGGCGAGCAGGCGGTCGTAGATGGCCGACGCCCGTGCGCGCTCGTCCGCAAGCTCGAGGTGGGCGGCGGCTTGGAGGAGCAGCTGCTCGTTGTCCGCGGGATACCGCTCGGCGGTCCGCAGCAGGCGCTCGGCTTCGGCGATGTGATCGGCAGGAGTGTCGGGGCGCATGATGCACACCGTACTGCTGTGCGGGGGTGTGGGGAGGGGTTCCCCGGGCGCCCCGCGCTGTCGGTGGCCTGGAGAGTTGCCGGGTCAGGCCTTATCGTGCGGGCCGGCGGAGGGAGGGCCGGTGCGCGAGCGGATACCGGTGGTCGTACGGGGTGCGGGGCGCAGGCGGGCGGTCCTGGCGCGCGGGCTGTGGGCCGGGGGCGAGATGGCGGTGACCCTGGGGGTGGTGCTGCTGCTTCTGGTCGTCCACCAGCTGTGGTGGACCAACCGGGAGGCGCGGCAGGGGGCCGAGCAGCAGGTCCGGGCGCTGGAGCGGGCCTGGGACCGGCCCGCGGCCGAGGGGGAGGAGGCGGCGGCGGATGTGCCCCGGGAGGAGCCCGGGGAGGACGCGCCTGCTGAGGACGTGCCCCGGGAGCTGGTGCCCGTGCCCGATGCCGGGGAGAGCGAGCGGCCCGTCGCGCGGCAGAAGCCGCGGGCGCCGCGGTGGGATCAGGCGTATGCCGTGCTCAGGATTCCGCGGCTCGGCGTGGCCGCGCCGGTCGCGCAGGGGGTCGGGAAGCGGGGTGTCCTCGACAAGGGGTACGTCGGGCACTATCCGCAGACCGCCCAGCCCGGGCAGGCCGGGAACTTTGCGGTGGCCGGGCATCGTAATACTCACGGGGAGCCGTTCCGCTACATCAACCGGCTGAGGGCGGGGGACGAGGTGCGGGTGGAAACGCGGGTGGGGAGGTTCACGTATGTCGTCGACCGGACGCTGGCGCAGACGACCGCGCGGGACACGGGCGTGATCGCGCCGGTTCCGCGGAGCGTGGTGCAGCCGGAGTACGGCTACGGGCGGCTGGGGTACTACATCACGCTCACCACGTGCACGCCCGAGTTCTCCTCCGCGTACCGGCTGGTGGTGTGGGGGAAGCTCAAGTCCGTCGAGCGCCGCTAGAGCAGGACAGGCCCCGGGCCCTGGGCCCGTTTTCACCGTACGAAGGAGCAGAGCATGTCCTACCCGGAGGCCCGCTACCTGGGCGACAAAGGCGAGATCAGCGCCGTGTTCAGATCGGCCGACCGCGAGCCGGAACTGAGCTCGCCCCACGGTAACCGCACCCACTACCTGGCCACCCACGCTTCCACCGGGGGCGAGTTCGGCCTGTACAAGGTGGACCTGGGGCCGAATTCCCCGGGGCCGAGCACGCACTTCCACAAGTCGATCTCGGAGTCCTTCTTCATCCTGTCCGGGAAGGTGGAGCTGTTCGACGGGGACCACTGGACCACCGCAGGTGCGGGGGACTTCCTGTACGTGCCGGTGGGCGGTCTGCACGCCTTCAGGAACAGCTCCGACGAACCGTCGTCCATGCTGATGCTGTTCTCGCCGGGTGCGCCCCGTGAGGAGTACTTCGAGCGGGTCGCGGAGATGGCACAGCGCGGCGGCGAGGAGTTCGCCGAGTTCCTGGTGCGCCACGACAGCTTCTTCGTTCCACCGCCGGGTGGTGAGCCGGCGTGACCGCGCTGCGGACGCAACTGAGCCTGCTGCTCTTCCTTGTCGTCGCGCTGCTCGTCAGCCAGAGCGGCCTGGCGGGCGCGGTCGCGCTCGCCGCCACCGCCGCCGCCGGAGCCGCGCTGCTCGCCTGCGCGGTGATCGCCGCCCGCTGTGCGGCGCCCGTCCCGCCGACGCGCGTACGGACCGCGATACGCGACCGGGAGCGGCGTACCGCCTTCCTGCCGCAGCGCGATCCCGACGCCTCGGGCCGCCCGCGCCCCAGGGCGCCCGGCCGTCTCGTCCCGACGGCCGCGTAGGGGCGCGCACTTCACGTACGGCGACGTCTACGACCGCTGGTGTGCGGTTCGTTCCCTTCGTGGCTCGTCATTCCGGAATGCACCTTTCTTGGCACTTCGGTTCGATGAGACCCCTCGGAGGGCTTTCCATGTCCATTTTCGCCACTCTCGTCGCCCAGTTGGCGGCGCTGCTCAATCCGGTCTTCGCGGCGTCCGCCACCGCCGCTGCGATCGTGCTCTTCACGATGCTCGTACGGGTCGCCATGCACCCGCTCACCAGGGCGGCCGTCCGCGGCGAGAAGGCGCGGGCGGCGCTCGCGCCGCAGCTGGCCGCGCTGCGGGCCAAGTACGGCCGGCCCAAGGACGCGGACCGGCTGCAGAAGGCCGTGCTCGACCTGCACGCGGAGGCGAAGGTGCCGCCGCTGGCCGGCTGCCTGCCGATGCTCGTGCAGCTGCCCGTGTTCTTCGTGATGTACCAGGTCTTCTCGTCCTCGCGGATCGGCGGTGAGGTCAACGAGCTCCTCGGGCACAGGCTGGGCGCCGCGCCGCTCGGCGCCCGCTGGTTCGACGCACTCGGCGAGGGCGGGGCGCTCGGGGCGCAGGGGCTGGTATTCCTGGGGCTGTTCGCGGCGATAGCGGCGATGGCGACCTGGACCTTCCTGCGGGCCCGGCGCCTGAGTGCCGACACCGTGGCGGCGATACCGGCCGCCCCCGGCATGCAGGGGCTGACCCGCGTCCTTCCGCTGCTCACCTTCGGGACCCTCGTCACCGCGGCCGTCGTACCGCTCGCCGCCGGCCTCTATCTGCTGACGACCACCGCCTGGACCGCGGCCGAGCGGGCCTGGCTGTACCGCGACCGGGCCGCGGCTACCGCCGAGTAAAGGTCCAGTACGTGAACAGGGTATTGCGGTCTGGAATGATTCCTTGGAGGATCAGCCAAATCCTCCGATGGCCGCAACCCATCGGCCGGTCTCCGGGGGCATCCCCGGGCCGACCCTCGACCACGGGAGAATGCCCATGAAGCTGCTGCGTGTCGGCACGGTGGGGGCCGAGCGCCCCGCACTGCTCGACCAGGACGGAACCCTTCGCGACCTCTCGGGACTTGTCCCGGACATCGACGGCGCGCTGCTCGCCGACGCGTCCGCGCTCGCCCGGGTACGGGACGCGGCGGCGTCCGGCGAGCTGCCGGTGCTCGACGCCGAGGCCCTGCGGACCGGGCCTCCGCTGGGCCGGATCGGCAAGATCGTGTGCATCGGGCTGAACTACCACGACCACGCAGCCGAGACGGGTGCGCAGATACCCGTCGAGCCCATCGTCTTCTTCAAGGCGCCGGACACCGTCGTCGGCCCGGACGACACCGTGCTGGTGCCGCGCGGCAGCGTGAAGACGGACTGGGAGGTGGAGCTCGCGGTCGTGATCGGACGTACCGCCCGCTACCTCGGCTCGGCCGAGGAAGGCCTCGCCCACGTCGGTGGCTACGCGGTCGCGCACGACGTCTCGGAGCGTGAGTTCCAGATCGAGCGCGGCGGCACCTGGGACAAGGGCAAGAACTGCGAGACGTTCAACCCGCTCGGCCCCTGGCTGGTCACCGCCGACGAGGTGCCGGACCCGCAGGCCCTGGGCCTGAAGCTCTGGGTCAACGGCGAGCTGAAGCAGAGCGGCACGACCGCCGACCAGATCTTCCCGGTCGGTGAAGTGGTCCGTTACGTCAGCCAGTTCATGACGCTCTACCCGGGCGACATCATCAACACCGGCACTCCGGCGGGTGTGGCGATGGGTCAGCCCGAGCCCAAGCCGTACCTGCGCTCGGGCGATGTCGTGGAGCTGGAGGTCGAGGGACTCGGCCGCCAGCGGCAGGAGCTGAAGGACGCGTAGTCCGCCGTCCGGGCGCGGGGCGCTTTGAGCGCTCCGCGCCCGCTAGGGGGTGTCCGGTCGATCAGGCCGGATCAGCGAGCGGCGTCTGGTGCACTGCACTCGCTTCGCTCGCTCCGTCTCGGCTCTTTGATTCATCCTCCGGATGCCGAGCGCAGCTGCAAGGCGGCCGGATTCGCCCATAGCGGAGCTATGGGTGGATGTGGCCAACGCGGCAGATGTGCGTGCCTGGGGGCACCTCCCAGCGGTAGCTGGGGGAGACGGGAGCCCGGCATGATCGACCGGACACCCCCTGGGTTCTCCGAGCGCTTCTGGGCGCCTGAGCACCCCGGACGTCCGGGTTCTCGTGACCGGCCGGCAGGCGCGCCGCCGTACCGCGCGGCGCCGGCCGGTCGCGGTGGAACGTCAGCGGGCCATGAAGCGCTCCAGCGCCTCCACCACCATGGCGTGGTCCTCGGACTGCGGGAGGCCGGAGACCGTGACCGTGCCGATGACGCCCGTGCCGGCCACCGTGATCGGGAACGAACCGCCGTGCGCGGCGAAGCGGTCCGGGTCGAGCCGCGAGGAGTCCTCGAACGTCGTGCCCTTGGCGCGGAAGCGCGTACCGACGAGGTAGGAGCTCTCGGAGTACCGCTCGACGACCCGGCGCTTGCGGTCGGCCCAGGCATCGTTGTCAGCGGTGCTGCCCGGCAGCGCCGCGTGGAACAGCTGCTGCCGGCCCCGCCGGATGTCGATCGCGACCGGCGCCGAGCGGTCGAGCGCCAGCTCCACCAGCATGCGGCCCAGCCGCCAGGCGTCCTCATATGTGAACCGGGGCAGGACCAGGAGGCGTTCCTGCTCCTCAAGGGTCTCGATGTCCGCGCTGGTGCTCGCGGTCAGTTCTGTGCTGATCTCCACGCTCGTGTCCACACTCACTGCGTGCTCCTTTCCGCGCTCACGTGCCTGCTCGTTCAGGCGCTCAGGCGTTCAGGCGCCCATGCCGCCGGGTTCTGCCTTCGGGTCCTGCCTTCGGGTCCAGCTCGACCGCGATGCCCTCGTGCGCCGAGCGCCGCGCGGCCTTCAGTACGTCCAGCGCCGCCGCCGCCTCATGCGCGGTGACGGGCGGTGTTCCGCCGTCACGTACCGCCGCCGCGACCGCCGCGTAGTACGCCGGGTAGTCGCCCGGCAGCGTCGGTACGGGGCTCCCGCCACCGGTCAGCGGCGACTCACCGGAGCCGACATGCCCGTACGCCGCCTCCGGCTCCTCACCCCACGGGCTGCCGTCGGACGGCCGCCGGCCCTCGCGCAGCGCCGCCTCCTGGGGGTCCAGGCCGTACTTCACGAACCCGGCCTCCGAGCCCAGGACCCGGAAGCGCGGACCGAGCTGGGCGGTCGTGGCGCTGACGTAGAGGTGGGAGCGGACCCCGCCGGCGTGGGTGAGCGCGATGAACGTGTCGTCGTCGGCCTCGGCGCCGGGACGGCGCACATCGGCCTCGGCGTACACGCGTACCGCGGGCCCGAAGAGCACCAGCGCCTGGTCCACGACGTGGCTGCCGAGATCGAACAGCAGGCCGCCGATCTCCGCCGGGTCGCCCGACTCGCGCCAGCCGCCCTTCGGCTGCGGCCGCCAGCGCTCGAAGCGGGACTCGAAGCGCAGCACCTCGCCCAGCTCGCCGTCGGCGATCAGCTTCCGGAGGGTGAGGAAATCGTTGTCCCAGCGGCGGTTCTGGAAGACGGACAGCAGCAGCCCGCGCTCCTCCGCGAAGGCGGCGAGCTCGCGCGCCTCGGCGGCGGTGCTGGCGATCGGCTTGTCCACGACGACCGGCAGACCGGCCTTCAGCGCGGCTTTGGCGATCGCGACATGCGTCTTGTTGGGGGAGGCGATGACGATCAGGTCGAGCTCGTCCGCGCGTGCCCACAGCTCGTCCGGCGACGCCGCGAGACGGACACCGGGGATCGCGGTGCGGGCCTGCTCCTGCCGCTCCGGGTTCGAGGTGACGACCGTGTCCAGGACGAGGTCCTCGGTGGACGCGATCAGCGGGGCGTGGAAGACGGAGCCCGCCAGGCCGTAACCCACGAGTCCCACGCGCAGCGGCGCCACGCGCGGGGAGGTGCTGGTGCCAGTCATGTTTTCCACTTAAGCAACGCTGTTGCCAAAGTGCAAGCGGAGGGGAGAATGGCTCACGTGAACAGGGGAAACAGCGGGACCAGCGCAAACAGCGGGAACAGCGGGAACAGCGGGAACAGCGGGAACGGCGGGAACTCAGGGGGCAGGGCGGCCGGGACGGCCGGAGTCAATCTGCCGTTGCTGCGCAGCCACAACGCCGCGCTGGTGCTCGACCTGCTGCGTACGGCGGGTACGGACGGCATCAGCCGGCTCGAACTCGCCGAGCGGACGGGGCTGACCCCGCAGGCCGTCAGCAAGATCACCACGCGGCTGCGGGCGGGCGGGCTGGTGGCCGAGGCGGGCCGCCGCGCATCCACCGGTGGCAAGCCGCGCACGCTCCTGCGCCTGGTTCCGGGGGCGGGCCACGCGGTCGGGCTCCATCTGGACCGCGACGAGGTGACCACCATCCTCGCCGACCTGTCCGGCAGGCCCCTCGCCGCGCGCACGGCCCCGCTGGACTTCGGCGCGGGTGCGGAGCGGGTGGTCGAGGCGGCGGCCCGCGAGGTGGAGGCGCTGCTCGCGCAGGCGGCGGAGCGGGGCGCCGGGGAGCCGGGCGCGGCGGAGCCGGGTGAGGTGCGTACGGCGGATCCGGGTGAGGTGCGGGGTGTGCTGGGGGTGGGGGTTGCCGTGCCCGGGCCTCTCGATCATGCGGCCGGCGTGCTGCACCGGGTCACCGGCTTCCCGCAGTGGGACGGGTTTCCGCTGCGCGACGCACTCGCGCGCCGGCTCGGACTGCCCGTCGTCCTCGACAAGGACACCAACGCCGCCGCTCTCGGGCCGGCCCTCGGCGGGGCGGCCGGGGACTCCTTCGCGTATCTCCATCTCGGTACGGGTGTCGGTGCCGGCCTGGTCCTCGGCGGGGCCCTCTATCGCGGGGCCCGCACCGAGGCGGGGGAGTTCGGCCACCAGGTGATCCAGCTGGACGGCCCGCCGTGCAGCTGCGGAAACCGCGGGTGCATCGAGGCGCTGTGCCTCGATGCGGTCGGCCGCGGCGACATCGCCGGGGCCGCGCACGTGCTCGGCATCGGAGCGGCGAATCTCGTCGCCCTGCTGGACATCGACCACGTCCTGCTCGGCGGCCGGACGATCGACGCCGACGCGGCGCCCTTCGTACGGGGAGTGGCAGAGGTACTGGCCGAACGCGCCCGGCGCGAGGGCAGCCAGGACGCACCGGTGCCGGTGTCCGTGGCACCGGGCGGCGCGCGCGGGGTGGTGGACGGGGCGGCGCAGCTGGTCCTGGCGTCGGTGTTCGGCCGGTCGGAAGCGGCGTTCCCAGCTCGCTGAGGGCGCTGAGGCCGCTGGAGGGCACGCGCCCCGCCGCCGTAGTCACAGCTGGACCGTTCGGGGGGAAACGGCGAGGGGTTCGGGGGTACGGGCTCGTGGCTTCCCGGTACGGGGCCGGGCGCGTGGCAGGGTCTCGGGCCGGGCCAGGTCGTTCAATCATCTGGTCATACGAGTGTGGGGCGGGTGTCGGACGAGTGCCGAAAGCGCGTCCGGCGCTCACCCGACGCACGCCCGGCGAGCAGCGAAGGCCCCTCATGCGATTGCGCACTGCCCTTGCCCTCGGAGTTGCCGCAGCGGCCATCCCGCCGGCCGTGATCGCGCCCGTAGCTGCCGCGCCCGCGGTGGCGGCATCGGCCGGCGTCGCATCAGGTGACGTCGCCTCGGCAGCCGTTGCCTCGGCAGCGGTCGTCCCGGCCGCACTCGCTCCCGCTCCCGGCCCCGCTCCCGCCCCCAGCCGGCCGCCCGCCTGTGGGGATCCCCGGAGCCGCGAGTTTCCCCTCCGCACGGCGATCCGCGGCGGGCCGGACACGTACGCGCCCGGCGGCGGCTTCCAGACCTGGGAGCTGGAGCTGAGCAACGCCACCCGGGAGGAATGCCGCGGTATCCACCCCGTCGTCGTCCTCACCGACCGCGACCGGGTGCTGAGGGCCGCTCACGTCCAGATGGAGTTCTTCGACGCGGAGGCCGGCCGTCGGCGGTCCGCGACCGTGGAGGAGACCGACCACGACGAGACCATCGGCGTGTTCGAGGGCGAGGCGGACTTCCCCGGCTTCACCGTCGCGCCCGGCACGACCCTCACCGTCGAGGTCCGGCTCGCCTTCACCGCCGAGGCGCAGCCCAACGAGGTCGTGGCCGAAGCAGCCGCCGTCCAGCGCCAGGGGGACGACGGCGAGTGGGTCGGCGACTCCCGCGACTACCGCTTCACCATCGCCGCGGACAGCGGCGGCAAGGAGTCCGCCGGCCCGCCGGTCGACGAGTCCGAGGACGAGTCCACCGACGAGTCCGCCGACGCGTACGCGGGCAGCTCCGGGGACGACTTCGGTGACGGCTTCGGTGACGACGTCGGCGATGAGCTCGCGCGTACGGGGACGGATGCCGGTACGGCCCCGGGTGCAAACCTGGACCGGCTGCGCGGACTTGGCCTGGCCGCCGGCGGGCTGGTGCTCGGCGGCGTGGCCCTCGTGGTGGGGTCCCGGCGGCTGCGCAGGCGCTGACCGGCCGTACAGTCCATGCGTGGACTACCCGAACGGCCAGATCCCTGGCGCCCCCGTCCGGTCCGGTATTCCGGAGCACGGCCGCATCCCCAAGTACTACGCGGTGAAGGCCCGGATCGCCGTCCTGCTCGACGAGCTGGGCGAGGGCGGGCTGCTGCCGACCGAGCGCGATCTCGCGGAGCGGTACGAGGTCGCGCGCGAGACCGTCCGCCAGGCCCTGCGCGAACTCCTGCTGGAGGGGCGGCTGCGCCGCCACGGGCGCGGCACGGTCGTCGCGGGACCCAAGCTGGAGCAGCCGCTGTCGCTGGCCAGCTACACCGAGGGCGTACGCCGGCAGGGCCGCCGCCCCGGCCGTAACCTGATCAGCCTCGAACGCTTCCCGTGCCCGGCCGCGCTCGCGCCCGACATCGGGGCCGCGCCGGGCGAGCCGGTCTGGCACATGGAGCGGGTGCTGCTCGCGGACGACGAGCGGGTCGGGCTGGAGAGTACGTACGTCTCGGTGGCCCGCGTGCCGCGCCTGGACAGCGAGTTCGAGCCGGACTCCTCCTTCTACGCCTACCTCCACGACCGGCTCGGCATCGGTTTCGGCGACGCGGACGAGCGGCTGGAGACGGTGCTCGCGACGCCGCGCGAGGCGCTGCTGATCGGTACCCCGCCGGCCCTCCCGATGCTGCTGATCCACCGGCTGTCGCGGGACACGGCGGGCCGGCCGCTGGAGCGGGTGCGCTCGCTGTACCGGGGCGACCGCTTCAGCTTCACGACGCACCTGGGAAACCCAGGCAAACAGGGCTAAAGTGCCGCTTTCGTGCGGCTCGGCATGAGGCTTTTGGTTACGAACGCATAACGGGTCTAGGCCATCCTTGGGTGCCTGTTCACCGTGCCGTTGCCGGGCGGATCCGTCCGGGTCACTCGTCCCCACGAGCGTTGCCGCCGTGAGAGTCATAGTTGTGGGAGCCGGCGTCGTGGGAACCATGCACGCCTGGCATGCAGTGGAACGCGGCCACGAGGTCGTCCAGATCGAGCGCGAGAGCGAGGCGCGCGGCGCCTCGCTCCGCAACTTCGGCCAGGTGTGGATCAGCGGCCGCGCGGGCGGTGAGGAGCTGGAGACCGCACTGCGCGCCCGCGAGCTGTGGGAGGCGATCGGGTCCGAGGTCCCGGAGCTCGGCTTCCGGGCCAACGGCTCGCTGACCGTCGTACGCAACGCCCGCGAGCTGGCCGTCGCCGAGGCCGCGGTGAACCGCCCCGACGCCGCCGCCCGCGGCTACAAGCTGGTCACCGCGGACGAGGCACGCCAGATCAACCCCGCCCTGCGGGGGGAGTTCGACGGCGCCCTGTGGTGCGAGCGCGACGCCGCCGTCGAGCCGCGCACCGCGCAGCTCGCCCTCAGGGCGAAGCTCCTCGCCTCCGGCCGCTACACCTTCCTCGGCGGGCGCGAGGTCCGCGAGGTGATCGGCGAGCGCGCGGTCCGGGACGACCACGGCGCCGTACACAGCGGTGACGCCGTCGTCCTCTGTACGGGCGCGTGGCTCGGCGGTCTCGTCCGCGAGCTCGTCCCCGGCCTGCCGGTGCGTCGCGTGCGGCTGCAGATGATGCAGACCGAGCCGCTCGGGGAGCCGCTGACGACATCCGTCGCCGACGCCGACAGCTTCCGCTACTACCCGGCGTACGCGAGCGAGGCCCTCGACGCGCTCAGCGCCGGCCAGCCGCAGGCGCCGACCGCCGCCGAACACAAGATGCAGCTCCTCATGGTGCAGCGGAAGGACGGCGGGCTGACCATCGGCGACACCCACGAGTACGACCACCCCTTCGCCTTCGACGTCCTGGAGGAGCCGTACGAGCACCTGGCCGGGGTCGTCGAGTCCTTCCTGGGCCGGCCGCTGCCGAAGATCCGCCGCCGCTGGGCGGGGGTGTACGCGCAGTGCACCGACAGGAGCCGTGTCGTGCACCGGCAGCAGGTGCGCGAGGGCGTGTGGCTCGTCACCGGGCCCGGCGGGCGCGGCATGACGTGCTCGCCCGCGATTGCCGAGAAGACCGCCGACGAACTGGGCTGGTGAGTGACATGACGACCGATACCACGACGACCGATATGACGACCGATATGACGACGACCGATATGACGACCGATTCGAGCACGATCAAGCTGGTCGTGCTGGACATGGCCGGGACCACCGTCGCCGACGGCGGCCTCGTCGAACAGGCCTTCTCCCGCGCTGCCGAGGGGCTGGGCGTCGAGCCCGGCTCTCCGGACCACGCGGAGAAGCTCGCGTACGTCCGCGCCACCATGGGCGAGTCGAAGATCACCGTCTTCCGGGCGCTCTTCGGCGAGGAAGAGACGGCGCAGACCGCCAACAAGGCCTTCGAGCAGGCGTACGCCGAGCTGGTCGACGGCGGGCAGTGCGCGCCCCTCCCCGGAGCGGCCGAGGCGATCGCGTCCCTGCGCGCCGCGGGCCGTACCGTCGTCCTGACCACCGGCTTCGCCCGGACCACCCAGGACGCCATCCTGGACGCCCTCGGCTGGCAGGACCTGGCGGACCTCACGCTCTGCCCGGCCGACGCGGGCCGCGGCCGGCCCTACCCCGACATGGTGCTGGCGGCGCTGCTGCGTACCGGGGCCGCCGATTCCGTACGACAGATCGCCGTCGCCGGTGACACCGCGTACGACATGCTGAGCGGTGCCCGCTCCGGAGCGCGCGTCGTGGCCGGAGTCCTCACGGGAGCGCACGACGAGCCCGCCCTGCGGGGGAACGGCGCCACCCATGTCCTGGGCTCGGTCGCCGAACTGCCCGCCCTGCTCGACCAGGTACACCGATGAGCAGCGGGATCCGTTTCGAGCGGGTGACCGTGGCGTACGGGCGGGGCGCCGGGCAGAACGTCGTCCTGGACTCCCTCGACCTCACCGTCGAGCCGGGCGAGGTGATGGCACTCCTCGGACCCTCGGGTTCCGGCAAGACCACCGCGCTGCGCGCCGTCGCCGGTTTCGTCCAGCCGCTGTCCGGACGGGTCCTGATCGGTGGCCGGGACGTGACCGGCCTGCCGCCGCACCGGCGGGGGATCGGGATGGTCGTCCAGCAGTATGCGCTGTTCCCGCACATGCGGGTCGAGGAGAACGTGGCCTTCGGCCTCCGGGCGCAGAAGGTACCCAAGGGCGAGATCCCGGGGCGGGTCGCCGAGGCGCTGGAGATGACCGGCATGGCCGCGTATGCCAAGCGCCATCCGCGCGAGCTGTCCGGCGGTCAGCAGCAGCGTGTCGCCATCGCGCGGGCGCTGGCGATCCGTCCCGGCGTACTGCTCCTCGACGAGCCGCTGTCGGCGCTCGACGCGCAGCTGCGGTCGGGCATGCTGGCCGAACTCGCCCGGCTGCACCGGGAACTGCCCGACGTCTCGATCCTTTACGTCACGCACGACCAGGTCGAGGCGCTGACCCTCGCCGACCGCATCGCGGTCATGGACAGGGCGCGGCTGCGGGACTGCGGGACGCCGCAGGAGCTCTACCGGCGGCCGCGCAGCGAGTTCACCGCGGCCTTCGTCGGCAACGCGAATCTGTTGCCGGTTCAGGTCGCCGCCGCCGGCAGCGGTGTCCGCTTCGCCGGCCAGGACCTGAAGGTGGCCACCGACCAGGCGACGGCCGGGGCGACGGCCACGCTGTGCGTACGTCCCCACCTCGTCGGGCTCGGCGAGGGGCCCAACCCGCTGCGCGGCACGGTCGCCGAGGTGCAGTGGCGGGGGTCCACGCACCGGTTGTACGTCGATGTGGCCGGCCACCGCGTGAAGGCGGACCTCCGCGAGCTGCGGCGGACCCCGGCGCTCGGCGAGGAGGTCACGCTGCACTTCGCAGCGGAGGACGCGGTGCTGCTGCCTGCGGGGGCGGGGGCGGGGGTGTCCGATGGCTAGCGCGATGTCGCCCGCCGCGGGCGGTGGTGGGCTGCGCCCGGCCTCCGGCCGGGCTGGGGTTCCCACCCGCACCACCCGTGCGGCCCGTGGTTCGGGTGCGGGTCCCCTGGTGGGGGGCACTTCGCCGTCGGCGCCCACCCCGGCCGGTGGGGGCCGGCCGGCGCCTGCGGGCGGGGGTGGGTCGGGTGCGGGTCCCCTGGTGGGGGGCACTTCGCCGTCGGCGCCCACCCCGGCCGGTGGAAGCCGGGCCGCGGCCGCGGGTGGTGGTGGGGTGCGCCCGGCCTCCGGCCGGGCCCTGGGGGAGGGGCACTCGCCTCCGGCGCCCGCCCCGGCCGGCTGCGACCGACCGGCGGCTGCGCCGCCGATGCCCGGCCCGGCGTCCGAGTCCCGCCCCGCGGCCTCGCCTCCGGCGGCCGGCCAGGCAGGTGGAGACCGCTCTGCGGTTGCGCCTCCGACGGCTGGCCAGGGCGACGGAGACCGCTCCGCGGTCTCGCCTCCGGCGTCATGCCCGGGTGACCCCGGGCGGACCGGGCGCAAGGGGGCCGGGGCCGGCACCGGGCCGCGGGCCGTGCCTGGTTGGGTGTGGGCTCTGCCTCCCGTCGGCTTTCTCGCGCTGGTGTTTCTCTATCCCCTCGGCCTCGTCGTCCGGCAGTCCGTCTCGCCCGACGAGGGCGGGCTCTCCTTCGCGCCCTACGCCGAGGTCTTCGCGTCCGAGGCGTTCCGGGACGCGCTCAGTACCACCGTGTGGCTGGCCGTCGGATCGACCGTCGGGTGTCTCGTCCTCGGGTTCGCGCTGGCCCTCGTCATCGCCTTCGTACCGTTTCCCGGCGGCAGGGCCGTCTCGAAGTTCATCGACGTCTTCCTCTCCTTCCCCTCCTTCCTCATCACGCTCGCGCTGCTGTTCATCTACGGCACGGTCGGGATGGCGAACGGTGTGTGGACCGGTCTCACCGGCGCCGCCGACGGCCCGTTCCACTTCCTGACCACACCGTGGGGCGTACTCCTCGCCGAGATCACCTACTTCACGCCGTTCGTGATGCGGCCGCTGCTCGCCGCGTTCTCCCAGATCGAGACCGCGCAGCTCGAAGTCGCCTCCTCGCTCGGCGCGAAGCCGGCCCGCATCGTCCGGCGCGTGATCCTCCCCGAGGCGCTGCCCGCCCTCGCGGCCGGCGGCAGTCTCGTCCTCGTGATGTGCCTGAACGAGTTCGGGATCGTCCTCTTCACCGGCGCCAAGGGCGTCACAACCCTGCCGATGCTCGTGTACAGCAAGGCGATCCTCGAATCCGACTATCCCGCCGCCTGCGTCGTCGCCGTCGTCAACATCGCGATCTCCGTGGGCCTCTACAGCCTCTACCGGGTGGTGAGCCGTCGTGCTGGTGCATAGCCGCAAGGGCAGGTGGGCCACCTGGGCCCTCTTCTTCGTCCTCTTCCTGCCGCTGTTCGCGCTGCCCCTCCTCGTCGTCGTCGCCGCGTCCTTCGCGACGCACTGGTCCGGCGCCTTCCCGTCCGGCCCGACCACCGCGCACTACGGATCGGCCGTACGCGGGGAGTCCCTGCAGGCCCTGACGACCAGTCTGGTCACCGCCGTGACCGCGAGCCTGCTCGCGCTGACCGTCGGCACCTGGGCCGCCCTCGCCGGGGCAGCGCTCAAGCAGCGCGGGAAGCGCGTCCTGGACGCGCTGTTCATGCTCCCGGTCGCCGTCCCCTCCGTCGTCGTCGGCCTCGCGGTCCTCGTCGCCTTCAGCCAACCGCCGGTGCTGCTCAACGGCACCCGCTGGATCGTGATCCTGGCCCACACCGTGCTGGTCACCGCCTTCGCCCACCAGTCGGTCGCGGCCGCGATCGTCCGCCTCGACCCGGCGTACGAGCAGGCGGCGGCCAGTCTGGGCGCCCGGCCCGCGTACGTCCTGTGGCGCGTGAAACTCCCGCTCCTGCTGCCGTCCCTCAACGCGGCCGCCGGGCTCTGCTTCGCCCTCTCCATGGGCGAACTGAGCGCCACGATGATGCTCTATCCGCCGGACTGGACGCCTCTGCCGGTCCAGATCTTCACGGCCACCGACCGCGGCTCGCTCTTCACCGGTTCCGCCGTCGCCGTCGTGCTGATGGGCACGACGCTGCTGGTCCTGCTCGCCGTCTCCCGAATCCGCACCAAAGCCTCTTTCCGCTGATCACACCGCCCAGGAGAGCTCGACGTCATGTCTTCCCTCATCAAGCCGATCACTGCCGTCACCGGCAGCCTCGCCCTCGCCGCCACGCTCACCGCCTGCGGCGGCACCTCCACCGCCTCCGACGAGAAGGTCGTCACCGTCTACAGCGCCGACGGCCTCAAGGGCGAGAACGGCGACGGCTGGTACGACCAGATCTTCAAGGACTTCGAGAAGAAGACCGGCATCAAGGTCAAGTACGTGGAGGGCGGCTCCGGCGAAATGGTGCAGCGCGCCGTCCGCGAGAGGGCCAACACCCAGGCCGACGTCCTCGTCACGCTGCCGCCGTTCATCCAGCAGGCCGACAGCAGGGGACTGCTCCAGGCGTACCGGCCCCAGGGCGCCGACCAGGTCAACGGCGGCGACAAGGCCGCGGACGGCAAGTGGACCTCGGTCGTGAACAACTACTTCGGCTTCATCCACAACAAGAAGGAGCTGAAGCAGGCCCCCCGGACATGGGAGGAGCTCCTCGACGGCCGGTACAAGGACAAGCTCCAGTACTCCACGCCCGGCGTCGCCGGCGACGGCACCGCGGTCGTCATCAAGGCGATGCACGACTTCGGCGGCAAGGAGCCGGCGATGGAGTACCTGAAGAAGCTCCAGGCCAACAACGTCGGCCCGTCCTCCTCCACCAGCAAGCTCGCGCCCAAGGTCGACAAGGGCGAGATCCTGGTCGCCAACGGCGATGTCCAGATGAACTACGCCCAGTCCAAGTCCATGCCGAACCTGGGCATCTGGTTCCCGGCCAAGGAAGGCGGCAAGCCCACCACCTTCGCGCTGCCGTACGCGGCCGGCCTCGTCAACAAGGCTCCGCACAGCGAGAACGGCAAGAAGCTCCTCGACTTCATGCTCAGCGAGGCGGCCCAGAAGCAGGTCAGCGAGATCGGCGGCGGATTCCCGGCCCGTACGGACGTCAGGCCCACCGACGCCAACGCCATCGAACTCACCAAGCTGATCAGCGGTGTTGAGATCTTCGAGCCCGACTGGGCCGACATCGAGAAGAACCTCCCCGCCTACGTCGACGCTTGGAAGACGGCCACCGGCAGCTGACCGTCCATCCCGCGGTAACCGGAGCCGTCCAGGCTCTGGACAGAGTTGGACAGTGACGCGAAGGTAACGGGTCTGGTCCAGAGTCGAGTTCGGCTCGGGACCGGACCCTCCGTTCTGCCCCCACGATGCATGGAGGAATACGTGCAGTCAGTCATGCCCGGACGCGCCCGTCGTACGCTCGCGGTGGCGGCCACCGCCGCCGCGCTGCTCGGCGCCACGGTCCACGCCCAGGCCGCGCCTGCCGCGCCGGCGCCTGCCGAGCCGGCGCCTGCCGCCCCCGCCGCTACCGCCGCGAGCACCGACAAGGTCCTGGTCATCGGCCTCGACGGGGCCAACCTGGACCGGATCAAGGCCGCCGACGCCCCGAACCTCAAGGGCCTGATGGCGCAGGGCCTCACCGCCCAGAGCACCCTCTACGCACAGCCGATGGCCGCCACCTCGTCCGGGCCCGGCTGGTCGACCATCGCCACAGGCGTCTGGCCCGACAAGCACGGGGTGAAGGACAACTCCTTCACCGGCAAGCAGTTCGGCACCCACCCGGACTTCCTGACCCGGATCGAGAACGCCAACCCGGCGCTCAACACCTACGCGGCCGCCGACTGGGAGCCCATCACCTCCTCGGACAAGGGCGGCCCGATCTTCTCCGCCGCGATCGACAAGCGGCTGAGCCTCAAGGGCGACGCCAACGGCTACGACGTCGAAGACCCGAAGATCGCCGCCGCGGCCGCCGACGAGCTGCGGAACCGGAACCCCGACGCGGCCTTCGTCTACTTCGGTGAGATCGACATCGCCGGGCACAGCCACGGCGCCGCCAGCCGGCAGTACCTCGACGCGATCGCCCGCAGCGACAAGCACGTGGGCACCGTGCTGAACGCGGTCACCTCCCGGCC
Source organism: Streptomyces mabaensis (assembly GCF_053763515.1). Lineage (NCBI taxonomy): Bacteria > Bacillati > Actinomycetota > Actinomycetes > Kitasatosporales > Streptomycetaceae > Streptomyces > Streptomyces mabaensis. The sequence goes on along the minus strand of NZ_JBSOPZ010000048.1, from coordinate 14,299 downwards.
GACGTACGCCCAGGAGAACTGGAAGATCCTGGTCACCACCGACCACGGGCACACCGACGCGGGCGGCCACGGCGGCTCCTCCATCAAGGAACGCGGCACCTTCGTCATCGCCAAGGGCGCCGGCGTCCCGGCCGGCTCGGTCCGTCACGACGTACGGCTCGTCGACGTCGCCGCCACCGCCCTCAAGCAGGTCGGCGTGTCCACCGGCGGCATCGACGGCACTCCGCTCGATGCCCCGGACAACGACGCCTTCGACACCGTCCGGCCGAGCCTCCAGGCACGCGTCGACGAGACCGGCATCGCGTCCGGCGTCAAGGGCTTCACGCACACCGCGCCCGCCGGCTGGTCCGTCGACAACTCGAAGATGGGCACCGGCGGCGTCACCGAGTGGCGCGGCTGGGCCTTCGCGACCGACGAGTTCTGGAGCCAGTCGCAGCGCGACCAGTGGCGCGAACTGAACGTCCGCTCCCGTGACGTCTTCGCCGTCGCCGACTCCGACGAGTGGGCCGACAAGAGCTTCACCGGTACGTACGACTCCACCCTCGTCAGCCCGAAGTGGGCGGTCACCGGCGGTACGCCGAGGACGCTGCGCTTCCAGACGCACTACCGGCAGGAGGCCGGCCAGAAGGCCGAGGTGCTCGTCTCGTACAACGGGGGAACCCCGGCCGTGGTGAAGAGCTACACGGCCGACGCCGTCGCCAAGTGGGAGTCGGTCCCGCTCCAGATCCCGGCCGGCGCCACCGACGTCCAGGTCCGCTTCCGCTACAGCGGCAGCAACAACTGGTACTGGACGCTCGACAACGTCTGGCTCGCCTGATCACAGCCGAGGCGGTGTCCGGGCCGTGGACGGCAGAGCCGCCCACGGCCCGCCCCGGCTACCCTGTTCACACCAGGTCGACGAGGTCTGCGATCGAGTCCACGACCTCAGTCGGACGGTACGGATACCGCTCGATGTCACTCGTCGTTGTCAGGCCGGTCAGCACGAGGAACGTCTGCATGCCGGCCTCCAGACCCGCGAGCACGTCCGTGTCCATACGGTCGCCGATCATGGCGGAGTTCTCGGAGTGTGCCCCGATGACATTCAGCCCGGTCCGCATCATCAGAGGGTTCGGCTTGCCGACGAAGTATGGCTCCTTCCCCGTCGCCTTCGTGATCAGCGCAGCGACAGAGCCGGTCGCCGGAAGAGCGCCCTGAGGGGACGGGCCAGTATTGTCCGGGTTGGTAGCAATGAACCGGGCACCGTTATCGATCAGCCGGATTGCCTTCGTCAGCGCCTCGAAGGAGTAAGTCCGCGTCTCACCCAAGATCACGAATTCGGGCTCGTGATCCGTCATCACGTAGCCCACATCGTGCAGCGCCGTAGTCAGGCCGGCCTCACCGATTACGTAGGCGGTGCCCCCAGGGTGCTGACTGTCCAGAAACTTGGCCGTCGCCAGAGCCGAGGTCCAGAGGTTCTCCACCGGAACTTCGAGACCGATCCGGTTCAGGCGGGCGTGAAGATCACGCGCGGTGTAGATCGAGTTGTTCGTCAGGACGAGGAACGGCTTGCCTGACTCACGGAGCTTCTTGATGAACGCGTCCGCGCCGGGGATGGGCACACCCTCGTGCATCAGTACCCCGTCCATGTCGGTGAGCCACGAATCGATGGGCTTGCGAGCTGTCATGGGTGCGGGCTCCTGCCGTGCGCGGACATCGGATGACCATGCTATTCACTCATCGCTATCAGGGCCCATACGTCTCGGACCCCGGACGCAGAAACAGGACCGCCGGGTCTGCCCTGAAGGCGCGCCTGTTGGGTCAAGCCCGTCGTCCACGACGTGCGAGCTGGCAGGACTGCCAGGGCTCGACGCTCCACATAACGCCTGCGCCCTGCGAGGGCTGCACGAAGTTGACCTGCCTTCTGGCCGGGGCGGTCTTGTTGTGCACGGACTACTTCCACACGATCTCGATCAGTTCCGGGCGGAACACCCCTTGCTGTGCACGGCCCTTGCCCGCACCGCTGATGACTACGGACTCGATGCTCTTCTGGATCTCCTGCCGCTTCATGTCCACGGTGTAGCCCTTCCACTCGCGGACGATGCGGGCGGCGGCGGAGCCTGCCCGGACAGGGGAGGCGGTCAGCGTGGAGACCTTCTCCTTGGTCTCCTTCTCCTTGTCCTCCAGGCGGCGGATCTCGCGGGCGAACTCTGCGAGCGACAGCAGGTCGTCCGCCCGGAGCTGGCGGGCCTCGGCCTTGTCCGCCTCGATCTGCTTCAGCGTCTCCTTCGCCTTCGTCAGCCCGGGTTCCTCTTCCTCAGCAGGCTGCACGTTCCGTGCCTGCTTCTTCAGGTTGTCGAGAAGGATCTTCTCGACGTACTCCTCGACCGGGGGGCCGCTGCGGGAGAGCTTGCCGCACCCGCCATCAGCCACGCGGCAGTAGTAGTAATACCCGTGCTTCTCGTAGCTGGTGGTGCCTCGCTGGTAGACGCCGGAAGACAGGCCGCTGCCGCATTTGGCGCAGCGAGCAATACCGGTGAGGAGACGCCTTGTGACCGTGCTCCCCTTCTGACGGCCTGTACCGCTCTTCGACCGTGAGTCGAGCACGTCAACCAGCTCTCGCCACTCCTCGGGCGTGAAGATCCTGTCCCATTTCCCGACGATGGGCGTCCCATCCGTCCGCTCGACGAGGTATTCGACAGGGTCCACGCGGCCGGACCGTTCGCGTACTTCCTGCGGAATGTAGGCGCGGTACCCGCAGAGCCGCGGGTTCCTGAGCACGTACCGGACGCTGCTGTAGCCGATGGTCTTGCCCTCGGGAGTTTGCGGGCTGCGGACCCTCATCTCCGCCCACTCCTTGTGGACGGTGGAAATCTTCTTGCCGTTGAGGATTTCCTTGCGGGCCTTCCTGAGAAGCTCTGCTTCCTCCTCATTGACATGTTCTGCGTCTATCCACCCGAAGGCCCGCTGCCCCTTGTGCGGCTTTCCGTCGGTGGCCTCGGCGTACTTCTGTCGAGCGACTCGGCGGGCGGCGTCTGCCGAGAACTTGTTCGCGATGGTCACGTAAATACGGGCCTGGAAGCGACCGTCCCCGGTGGTCAGGTCGTAATCACCTGTGGTGGTGGCGAAGACCATAGGCCGGCGGGCCTCCTCGTAAATGTCGATGAGGCGTTCGAGGTCTCGTGGCTGGCGGGCGATCCTGTCGATGTTGTAGGCGAGGATGCCGCTGATCACGCCGTGCTGGAGGTCGAGGATCATCTCCTCGAAGTCCTTGCGCTTCACGCGGCGCTTGTAGGCCGAGGTGTCGTTGTCCTCGTAGATGCGGTGCACATTGCAGCGCTTGTGCTTGGCGAGGTCGTAGACGTCCTCGCGTTGGCGGAGGACCCCCTCTCGGCCATCGCGTCCGTCGCCCATCTGCCCGATGTCCGAGATTCGGGCGTAACCACCGACCGTGTGCATATCTGTCCCCCCGCCAGTGCTGCTGCCTTCAAGATCGTCCATAGTATACGTTTTATGTGTGCTGGGTGGGGCCGTACCTACAGCTTTGACCCGTACCTGCAGCTTCGACTACCTACAGCTTCGAGGCCCCCACCAAGGCCATCCGGTTGCCGCCGACGTCGACAAGTACCCCTTCCGGCCGTCGCAGACGGTGGACTCGATCGCGGACCTGCTCGACCGCGTCTGAGACCGCGTCCCGGGACCGCGTCCCGAGACCGCGTCCCCGAGACCGTCTGTCCCAGACCCGCCCGTGGGCCGTCCCGGCCCGATCCGCAGCCCGTACGGATCAGTGACCGGCCCGTCCGGGTGCGAAAACGCGCGTGACACGTGAGTCTTCTGTTATCAGGAGGTTTCACCATGCGCTCAACTCTGCTCACATTCCGTGCTGCGAGTGCGGCCGTCGTACTGCTGTGCCTGCCGGCCACCGACGCGTACGCCGATGAGGAGAAGCGCGCCACGCTCACCGTCGTCCCGTCCACCGTCGAGCCGGGCGGGGAGATCGAGCTCCGGGTCAACGGCTGCGAGCGCAGGACCGGCACCGCCACGGCCGCGGTGTTCGTCGACGACGCCGATCTGGCGGCCGTGGGCGGCCAGGGGAGTCCGCTGTTCGGTGAGGCGATGATCAGACCGAAGGCGCAGGCCGGGTGGCACACGATCCAGGTCCACTGCGACGGCAGGGAAGACGTCGCGACGGGCCGGGTGCGGGTGGTCGAGGACGGCGGCCCGAGCCATGACACGACCGATGACCCCACCCGAGAGCCGACGCTCGAACCGACCCACAAGCAGCCCTACCGGCCGACGGTGAAGCCGACCCACACTCAGGAGCCGACGCAGCACGAGTCCCCGGTCTCCCCGGTACGGGCCGGTGGTGGCGGCACCTCACCCCAGGCCGCCCACGCGTCCCACACCGCCGCGGATGACGGGCCCGGAACCCGGCAGACCGTCGTCGGAGTCCTCCTCGCGGCAGCGGCGACCGTCGCGGTCGCGGGCCGGGCCGTGCGGCGCCGGCGCCGCAGCGACTGACATGTCCGCCGACAGCCGCCGGGCCGGCACCGGAAGGCTGATCACCGGCGTGACCTGGGCCGTGCTGCTGACCGGCCTGTGGATATGGGGCCGCGAGATCACCGACGTCCCGCCGGGCGGTACCGCCTCGGCCGCTGGCGACGGATCCGCCCTCGGCCGCCCGCTCGTCCCGCTGCCGCCGGCCCACGCGCCGCTGCCCGCGGCACGGCCCCAGCGGGTGGACATCCCGTCCCTGGGCGTCCGGGCTCCGGTCGTCCCGCGCGGCCTCGACCGGTACGGTGCGGTCGATCCGCCGCCGTACGACCAGCCCGGTACGGTCGGCTGGTACGGCGGCGGCGCGCAGCCGGGTGCCGCGGGCCCCGCGCTGTTCGTCGGCCATGTCGACACCGACTCCCGGCCGGCCGTCTTCTACCGCCTGAGCTCGGCGCGCCCCGGCGAGCGGATCCGGGTCTTCCGGGCCGACCACACGGTGGCGGAGTTCACCATCGAGGACGTCCACGTGGTCGGCCGCGAACGCTTCGACGCCCACCGGGCGTACGGGCCGCGCGAACGCGACCGCGCCGAACTGCGCCTGATCACCTGCGGCGGGACGTACGACCGGGCGACGAAGGCGTACTCCGCGAACGTCGTGGTCTCCGCGTACCTGACCGGCTCCCGCTCCTGAGGGAGCTGGCTTCCACTCCTGACGGACGGTCGGCGGCCGGGCTGTGCCAGGATGGATTCGACCGGTCTTGTCCGGGCAGGGGAGCCGGGGCGAGCCTGTGGTGGTGCACCCGAGGGGGAGTGGATGTACGGCGGTATGAAGACGGGCATGGCCGCGGTCGGGGCGGTGTTGCTGCTGGCGGGGTGTTCCTCCGGCGAGGGCGACGGCGACGGCGGCAACGACGCGAAGAAGCCGGTCGTCTCCCAGCAGCCCAAGGGCACAGACCCGTTCTGGGTCAACCCGGAGGGCAAGGCGGCCCGGCAGGTCGCCTCGTATCTCGATGACGGGGACGACAAGAACGCCGAGCTCATCCGGAAGATCGCCGAACAGCCGGTGGGCGAGTGGATCGGCGCGGACGATCCGGAGGGCGATGCGAAGGGGTACGTGGACGCGGCCGTCAAGGCCGACCGCGACGCGCTCCTGGTGCTGTACAACATTCCGCACCGGGACTGCGGCCAGTTCTCCAAGGGCGGCGCCGAGGACGGGAACGCGTACCGCGAGTGGATCGAGAAGGTGGCCAGGGGCATCGGCGACCGGGCGGCCACGGTGATCCTGGAGCCCGACGCGGTGCTGCACCTGGTCGACGGCTGTACGCCGGGCGAGTTCCACGAGGAGCGCTACGAGCTGCTCAAGGGCGCCGTCGAGAAGCTGAAGACGCTGCCGAACACCCAGGTGTACGTGGACGCGGGCAACGCCGGCTGGCAGTCCCCGGACGCGCTCTTCGAGCCGCTGAAGCGGGCGGGCATCGACAGGGCCGACGGCTTCTCGGTGAACGTCTCCAACTTCCAGACCACCCAGGCCAGTACGGACTTCGGCAAGAAGCTCTCGGCGAAGGTCGGCGACAAGCCCTTCGTCATCGATACCAGCCGCAACGGCAACGGCCCCTACACCGGCGGCGATCCCAAGGAGAACTGGTGCAACCCGCCCGGCCGGGCGCTCGGCGAGACCCCGACGACGAAGACCGGCGACCCGCTGGTGAAGGCGTACCTGTGGATCAAGCGCCCGGGTGAGTCGGACGGCGACTGCAAGGGCGGCCCGAAGGCGGGCGACTGGTGGCCGGAGTACGCGCTGGAGCTCGCCCGTAACACCAAATAGCGCATACGTGAAGGAGGGGGCGCCCCGAGCCCGGGGCGCCCCCTCCTTCACGTCATACGGCGCCGGCTACGGCACCTCCACCCAGACCGCTTCCGACGGCGTGCCCTCGGCGTCCGCGACGAAGAGCATGTACCAGCCGGACGGGACCAGGGCGCGGTTCTCCGGGACGGTCACCGAGATGCCGTCCGCGGTCTTCTCCAGCTCCAGCGCGATGGAGCGCTGGTCGACGTCCGTGACATGGGTGACGGCGCTCGGCCGCATCAGCCGCGCGGACGTGATGGCCGCGGCGTCCTTGGTCTTGAACTCGGCGGTGTCACCGCGCTCGATCTTCTTCGGGCCGTCGCCGAGCGCCGGCCGCCCGTCGCGGAACAGGTACGGCGGGGTGTAGATCTCGATGCGCTGCTCGAAGACGCCCGGCTTGGTGTTGTCCGCGTCGGCGAACAGCGAGTCGGAGCCGAAGATCATCACGCGGCCGTCCGGCAGCAGCACCGAGCCGGAGTGGTAGTTGCGGCCCACCGCAGGATCGGCGACCCTGCGGTACTCGCCCGACTTGGCGTCGTACATCCGCGCCTCCAGGATGTTCGACCCGCCGCGGCCGCGGTAGTCGCTGGAGCCGCCGGTGACGAAGACGGTGTCGTCGGGCAGCAGGGAGCCGCTCGGGTAGCGGGTGCCCTCGGTGAGCGAAGCGCCGTCCCTGAAGCGGGGGTTGTCCTCCTTGAGGTCCACCAGGCGGGTCTTCTCACTGGCCTTCTCGGACTCGCCGACCCCGCCGCCGCCGACGACCATGAACTTCTGGTCCTGGGCGGGCGGCAGCATGACGGTGAGCGAGGTCTCCATCTGGTCCGGGTCGCTCAGTCCGGGGATCTTGGTGAACTTGTTGGTCTCCACGTCCCAGATGCCCGGCTCGCGGCCCACGTCGGCGGGTCCGTAGCCCGCGTTGGAGCCGGAGTAGAAGAGCTTGCCGTTGTCCATCAGGAACAGCGCCGGGTAGGTCGGCAGCTTCAGTTCCTTCGGCAGGTACTCCCACTCCTTGGTCTCCGGGTCGTAGACCTCGTTCTTGCCGGGGACGATCTGACCGATCTCGTCGAGCCCGGAGGTGGACAGGACCTTGCCGTCCTCCAGGGTGGTCAGCGTCGGGTACCAGCGGGCTTCCTTCATCGGGTCGACGGTGATGTACTTCTCCGCCACCGGGTCGAACTCGAAGGCATCCTTGATGCCCTGGAAGTCCTTCTTGTCCAGGGCGAGCTTCTGCGCGATGCCGTAGATGTTCCGCGCGTCGTCGCCCTCGAGGCCGTGCACCCGGTAGTTGTCCTCGGTGCCGGTCTCGTACTCCTTGCCGCTTTCCTGCGCCTCGACGTAGATCCGGCCGAGGCCCGCCTCGGTCCGCAGGAACTCGCCGGTCTGCGGGTCGAAGATCTTCTTTGCGCGCTCGACGACCACCGGGTCCTTGGAGACGAACGTCTTGCCGTTCTTCTTGCCGGTGAAGACCGTGCCCGCGGGCAGCGTCTTGGGCTCGTCCGGATTCTCGTTGTGGACGATCATCAGGCCGCCGGCCTTGGTGACGTCGCCCTTGAGCTTCTCGTACCGCTTGGTGCCGCCGGCGACCAGCAGCTTGCCGTCGGGCAGTTGCGTGTGCCCGGCGCAGAACAGGTCCTTGGGTGTCGGGATGTCCTTGTAGGTGTCGGTCTCCGGGTCCCAGAGCACCGTACGGAAGCTCTTGGCGTCGAAGTTCTTCTGGTTGTTGCCCGATCCCGCGACCAGCAGCACCTTCCCGGTGTGCAGCAGCGCCGCGTGAATCGTGTTGATCTTGTACTCGGCCGGTACGTCGAGCATGTCCCAGTAGCCGTTGCTGGCCTTGTACTCGGGACGGTTGATCTTGTACTCGTGGTACTGCTCCGAGCCGAAGCGGTAGAGCGCAGGCCCGTTGAACCCCGCCAGCGCAACCACCACTGCCGCACCTATCGCTATGCGGCGGGTGCGGCGGCTTGGACGGTATTTCATTTCTTACGTCCCCCAAGGGCTATCTGCATGGTCTGGTCTGCGGCGGCGAAGGTCGGCTTCTCGGGCGAGATGTGCGGCTCGGGCTGAACGGGCGGGCGCCCCCTGCGCTTGCGCTGCTTCTTCTCCTGCCGGACGGTGTACTTCCAGGCGAAGATCGGCGCCGCCGTGATCAGCAGGGCCAGCGAGGCCCAGGTGATCATCGCGGGGTGGTCGTGCCCGAACCAGAACGAGGAGGCGAGCGATCCGCCGAAGACCATGATGAAGAAGAGGTGGATGCGGAAGGTGCCGAAGAGGGTGTCCGGGCTGGACGAGTCGCCCTTGGGCGTGACCACGAACGAGCTCTTGCGGCGCAGTACCGCGTCCATCAGGGAGCGCGCGTAGATCGGTGCGGAGAGCGCGGACATCACCATGCCGGCGAGGCCTCCGGAGCCCTCGGGCTCGTGCGGCGAGACGTTGTGGCGGCGGTTCCAGATGTAGAGGCCGATCTGGAGCGCGGAGGCGTTGCCGTACAGCATCATCCACATGGCCGGGTCGATCTGCACACCCGAGGCGCCCATGCCCAGGAACAGCGCGCAACTCAGTGCCGCGAGGATCCAGTTCAGGGCCGACATCGGGTAGAAGATGATCATCATCGTGTAGTTGAAGAGCTTCCCCGCCGGCATCGAGCCGTAGCCCCGCCAGTACTGCTTGAGGATGGTCTCGTACGTGCCCCGCGACCAGCGCAGCTGCTGCGTGAAGAAGTCCGTCCAGGCGGTCGGGCCCTCGCCGACGGCCAGCACGTCCGGGGTGTAGACCGAGCGCCACTTCCGGCCGGTCGCCGGGTTCTTGGCGCGGTGGATCTCGAAGCCCGTCGCCATGTCCTCGGTGATCGAGTCGTACAGGCCGCCGATCTGCTTGATCGCCTTGATGCGCACGGCGTTGGAGGTGCCGACGAACATGGGGGCGCCGTAGGCGTTGCCGGCCCGCTGGATCAGCGCGTGGAAGAGGAACTGCTGCGACTCGGCGGCCTTGGTGACGAACGTGTCGTAGTTGCCGTAGACCTGCGGGCCGATGACGAAGCCGATGTCCGGGTCGCGGAAGTAGCCGAGCATCCGCTCCAGGTAGTTGGGCAGCGGGATGTGGTCGGTGTCGACGGAGGCGAAGTAGTCGTAGTCGTCGCCGTGCGCGTCCAGCCAGGCGTTGTAGTTGCCGTGCTTGGTCTTCGCGCGGTGCGGGCCCTTGGCCTGGTTCCACTTCGCTATGCCCTTGCGGGAGAAGTGGTGGACGCCGAGCCGTGCGCAGACTTCCTTGACGGCGGGGTCGTCGCCCTCGTCCAGCAGCCAGACGTGCATCAGCCCGCGGTGCCGGATCTTCACGGCGGCCTCGAGCGTCTTCGTCACCATCTCCAGCGGTTCCTTGCCGGGGACGAAGGAGGTGAGGAACGCGACGCGGGTACCGGTCTCGGGCACGACGGGGATGGGGTCGCGCGCCACCAGCGTCGCGTGCGCGTTGGAGGTGACGTTCATGGTGCGGAAGAGCTCGATCAGGCCGATCGACACCAGCATGACCACGTCGAGGATCAGCAGGAGATCGTTCTGCAGGTTCGGATCGCGCTCGGTCCAGTGGGCGGGCTGGAGCAGCCAGATGAGCAGCCCGAGGGAGACCAGCGGCGCCGCGCCCAGCAGCAGCGCGGCCCGTATCCGGTGCGGCTCCTGCGAGAGCAGCGAGCGGTACTGGACCTTGTACGGCTTGGTCGGGTCGGGCTGGGTCAGGGGACCGGCCAGCCGGCTGTAGTGCTCGTAGTCGTAACGCGGCAACGCCTTCTTCTGGCGCCGCCGCGACCCACCCGCCCGGTGCGGGGGTACCCGCAACTGGGTCGTCTGGGACGGGTCGAAATTCTGCCGGGCGCCGGTCGGCGTCGACGTCATGTGTCATCCCCCCGCACGCATGCTGGTGCGTGTTCGTCGGTCCTCTGCCAGAGGTGCCGGTCCCCCTCGACCGCCTCGGGCACACTGGTGGCAAGCCACCGTCCTTACAGACATGGACGGAAGCTGTCCGGTTGCATGATGCCCGTACCGACATCTGTTCGTTTACGGGGCCCCACCCCGTACTGCGCCGCAACCGCCGAGACTCCAAGTGCTGGGATCGCCTGCCCCTTTGGAGTCATTGGAGCCATTGGCTCCAGGATAGGGTCTATGACCGCTCGGCTTGATCGCAAGGGTGGTCCGAAACCAGATCGGAACGTCTCAAACGTCGAAACCCCCCATGGTTGATGGGGGGTTTCGCCTGTCTGTGCGCCGCCAGGGACTCGAACCCCGGACCCGCTGATTAAGAGTCAGCTGCTCTAACCAACTGAGCTAGCGGCGCCTGCTGACCTGGAGAACTCTACCTGACGCAGAAGGGTGATCCGGACGGGCCACGCCGCCGATTGCCCCATTAATAATCTTTTGGTACGTCAACATGCAATATGTCCATGTTCAGAGATGGCGATTCAGACGATTCAAGGGGAGCGGACGGATATCGCATGACGAGGGCAATGGGGATGCCGATGCCGGGGCCGATGGCGATGGCGGGGCCGGTGTTCGAGGAATTCGAGCCCGCGCGTGACTGTGCTTGCGGGGGGTGCGTGCGGCAGCGAAGGGCCAGGACGCACCGGCTGCCGCTGAGGGAGGGCGGCCACCCGGCCGCGCGCGGGGCCCGCCGGGTGCTCGTGCTCGCCACGGCGGCCGGAGTCGTGCTCTGGGGCGGCGGGGTGGCGGCGGCGGTGCCTCCGGCGGGCCACGCGCCGGTCCGTGCGGACGACCCCGACCCGGACCCGGACGCCGCCCCGGCCCCGGCCCCGGACGCCGGTCAGGGCACCCCGCAGGGAGGCAAGGGCCCGCTGCACGGGCCGGCGGGCAAGCCGGCCGTCGGGAAGCCGGGCGCGCCGCCGGCGCCGAAGGTCATCGACCGGGCGACGATCATCAACCGGGCGAAGCGGTGGGTGCGCGAGAAGGTTCCGTACAGCATGACGCTGTACTGGAAGGACGGGTACCGGCAGGACTGCTCGGGTTACGTCTCGATGGTCTGGAACCTCGGCAGCAACGAGTGGACGGGCAGCCTCGACCGGTTCGCCACCAAGATCACCAAGGAGCAGCTGCGGCCGGGGGACATGCTGCTCTTCCACAACCCGGAGAACCCGACACACGGTTCGCACGTCACGGTCTTCGGCGGCTGGGCGGACGAGGCGCACACGTCCTACATCGCGTACGAGCAGAAGCGCCCGCACACGCGCAGGCTGGCCACGCCGTACGCGTACTGGGACAACGCCGACCGCTATGTGCCGTACCGGTACGACGGGGTGACCCCGGAAGCGGGGGCGCCGGAGGCCGAGCAGATCCCGGACACGCCGGGGGCGCCGGAGGCGCCGGGCAACCCGGACGCCCCGTCGGCGCCGGGGGCGTCGGACGCCCCCGATGTGCCGGGCGGGCAGGACGCCGGGAAGACCCCGGACAGGCCGGGGGCGCCGGGCGAGCCGGACGGCCCCCAGGTCCCGGAGGCCGGGGAGGACCCGGAGGTGCTGGAGCTGCCGGACGCGCCGTCCTCGGGGGGCGGGGCGAGCGGCGGTTCCCGGTACCCGGGGGCCGGGGCGTTCGGACCCGGTGCGCACAACGCGCACATCAGCCGGCTCGGCGAGATGCTCCTCGGCCGCGGCGCCGCCCGCTTCTACGGACAAGGGCCCGGACCGCGCTGGGACGAGGCGGACCGGCGCGCCACCCGGGCCTTCCAGCGGGCCCAGGGCTGGAAGGGCGCGGCCGCCGACGGGCTGCCGGACGGCCGGACTTGGCGGCTGCTGGCCCAGCAGAAGGGAAAGGACATCCCGCGCCCGGCGCGGGCCCGCGCGAGCGCTGTGCCGGCGCCGGCCTATCCGGGCAAGGGGATCTTCCGGCCGGGCAAGTCCGGCCCGGCGATCGAGCGGCTCGGCGGGCAGTTGGTGAAGAAGGGCTTCGGCAAGCACTACGCGTCGGGGCCGGGACCGCGCTGGGGCGAGGCGGACAGACGCAATGTCGAGGCGTTCCAGCGGGCCCAGGGCTGGCGCGGCGCTGCCGCGGACGGTTACCCGGGGCCTGAGACCTGGCGGCGGCTCTTCGCATGACGGAGGCAATGATGAGTACGACGTATTCGCACCCGGAGGGCACGCCGGTGGACCCGGCCGGCCCCGAGCCGGGGTCCGTTCCCGCGGAGCCGCGCACCGAGGTCGCGCGGTCGGCGGTGCTGGTGGAACCGGGCGCGCACGTGTTCCTGGTGACGCCGGTGGACCACGCACCTCCGCCGGTGCCCAGCGTTTCGCCCCCGCCGGACCGCGGCTGGCCGGTCCCCCTGACGGCTCCGCCACCGGCGCCCGAGCCGGCGGCGGAACCGGTGGAGGCGCCGGTACGGGTGACCCCGGCAGACCACCCGGACAGCCAACCGGCGGGCCCCGAGGGCCCGGAGGCCCACGGCCACGCGGTGGGCTCCGTCGGCTGGGCGGAGACCGGCAGCCCCCCGGCGGCTGCGGTACTTCCTGCGGCAGTGCCGCATGCCCCGGACCACGCGGACCCCGCGGAGCCGGTAGAGCGGCCGGGCGGGCCGGGCGTGGCGGGCGTCGACGGCCCCGTCGACGAGGCGACGCACCGCGGGTGGCCCGTGGCCCAGGCCCGCCCGGCGGAGGCGGGTGCGGACGCGGACGCGGACGCCACAGATGCCGCAGCGGAGCCGGTAGACCCCGCGCACCCCGACGGTCCCGAGCCGGGCGGACCGGGCGGGTCCGGCGGCACGGTGGACCTGGTAAAGGCCGCGGAGCCGACGAGCCCTGACGGTGCCGCGGGTTCACCGGAGGCGGCGGATTCCGCGGACGCCGGGGACGTGGACGACGCCCGCGAGGGCGAGTGCGCCGCGCCCGGGCCGGTCATCCGGAACGGGGCCACCACCGAGATCCCGGTGCATCTGCTGTTCCACGAGGGCTCGCAGGCTGTCCAGCCCACCGCCCAGCCCGCCGCCCCACCCGCGCACCGGCCCGCCACCCGTCCCGCGCCGCCCGGCGACCCCGACCTCGTCGAGCACCCCGGCCCCGCCCTGCCCGGCTGGGCCGCGCTGCTCGCCGGAACGGGCGCGCTCGCCGGGTGCGCGGCGGTGCTGTGGCGGGTGGGCGCGATGCCCGACCTGATCATGCGCGCCGCCGGACTGACGCCGTTCCCGTACCGCGGTCTCGGGCCCGCCCACTGGGCGGGGCTCGGGCTCTGCGGCGTCCTCGCTCTCCTCGCCCTCGGCGGGCTCGGCCGGGGCCGGGTCGGCCACGCCTGGGTACTCACGCTGTTCGGGCAGTACCGCGGCAGCGTCCGGCGCACCGGGCTGGTGTGGATGAGCCCGCTGTTGCAGCACCGCCGGGTCGACGTACGGCTCCGGCACTGGCGCAGCGAACCGATGCCCGCCGTCGACGCGAACGGGGTCGCGCTGCGGGTGGTCGTCCTCGTGGTGTGGCAGATCAAGGACACCGTGCGGGCGGCGCTCGCCGTCGCGGACCACGAGGCGTATCTGCGGGACCAGGTCGAAGCGGCGATGGCGCGGGTGCTCTCGCAGCTGCCGGCCGACGCCTTCCACGAGGAGGCGCCGTCGCTGCGCAACGCGGAGGCGGTGGGTGACGCGCTCACCCAACTGCTGTCGGTGGAGGCGGAGCCCATCGGTATCGAGGTGTTCTCGGCCCAGCCGACCCGTATCGAGTACGCCCCCGAGGTCGCGGCCGCGATGCAGCGGCGGCGGGTGGAGCTGCTCGACGCCAAGCACCGGGACAGCGTGCTCACTTCGGTGGTGGACGCGGTGGACGACACGGTGAACCGGCTGACCGCACGCGGCCTGGTCGATCTCGACGACTACGAACGCAAGGCGCTGGTCCGCGACCTGACCGTGGCCTTCTACACGGGGAAGGTCGGCTAGGTGTTCTGTCCTGGGAGGTTGTGGACGGGTGAGCCAGGTCTCGGCTGAGGGATCTTGAACAGGTGAGGGCCT
>NZ_JBSOPZ010000047.1:0-45411 GCF_053763515.1 Streptomyces mabaensis | reverse complement strand
CCCCCCCCCCCCCCCCCCCCCCCCCCCCCCCCCCCCCCCCCCCCCCCCCCCCCCCCCCCCCCCCCCCCCCGCGCCCATGTCTGGTGTGTCTATATTTCGGTAGGTACGGGGCCGGGGTAAGCTGCGGACCATGATCACATATCGGACACCGTGCGATGTGCGGCCCTTGCTGCTCGCGGCGGTGCTGTTCGGGCAGGCGCTGATACGCGTCGCGTGACGTGCGCGCGTACGTGCGTGCGTACGTGCGCTCTCCGCCTCAATCCGCCCGAATCCGCCCCGAACCTGCCCCGAATCCGCTTCGACGGGGATGGTCCTCGCTCAGTTGCCGAGGTGCACTCAGTCATGCACACGCACAGCCACACCACCCGCCGGGCCGTTCTCGGTGCCGGAATCGCCGCGGCCGGTTCGGCGCTTCTGTCCGCCTGTTCGGGCGGTCGCCCGGAGCGCGGCGCTCCCGGCTCCGGCTCCGGCTCCGCCGCGCCCGGCGGGCACGGCTCCGGACCCGGCGGGCACAGCCCTCCCCCCGGGCCCCGTGGGTTCGTCTCCCCCGGGGACGTGGAGGTCGGGGAGGTCGAGGCGAAGCGCGGCGACGGCCGGGTCCACACCGTGAAGCTCACCGCCACCGCCGGCTCGGTCGAGCTGGGCGGCGGACGTACGTTCAAGTCGTGGGCGTATGACGGCCTGCTGCCCGGCCGGGAGGTCAGGCTGACGGCGGGCGACACGCTCGCACTCACCGTCGCCAACCACCTGCCGCAGTCGACGTCGATGCACTGGCACGGGATCGCGCTGCGCAACGACATGGACGGCGTGCCCCATGTGACGCAGGCGCCGATCAAGCCGGGCGAGTCGTTCGCGTACCGCTTCAAGGTGCCGCACCCCGGTACGTACTGGTTCCATCCGCACTCCGGCGTGCAGATCGACCGGGGGATGTACTCGCCGCTGATCGTGGACGACCCGAAGGAGCCGCTGTCGTACGACCGCGAGTGGATCGTCATCCTCGACGACTGGGTGGATGGAGTGGACGGCTCCACGCCTGACGCGGTGTTCGCCCAGCTCCGCAAGGGCGCGGGCGGCGGCATGAACCACGGCTCCGGGCACGGGGGTCATAGTGGCGACGACGGCCATGGTGGCGACGACGGCCATGGGGAGGATGGGCCGGGGCTGGGAGCGGGGCCGAACCGGTTGCGGATGGGCATGACGAGCTACCTGCTCGGCGGCGACGCGGGCGACGTCGACTATCCGCACTACCTGATCAACGGGCGCACCCCGGACGATCCTTCGCAGTTCACGGCCAAGCCCGGCGACCGGATCCGGCTGCGCATCATCAACGCCGGCGGTGACACGGCCTTCCGGGTGGCGCTCGGCGGTCACAAGCTGACGGTCACCCACACCGACGGCTTCCCCGTCCGGCACGAACGGACCCACGCGCTGCTGCTGGGCATGGGCGAGCGGTACGACGTGGTGTTCACCGCCAGGGACGGGGTCTTTCCGCTGACCGCGCTCGCCGAGGGTAAGCGGGCCTCGGCGATGGCGGTCCTGCGCACCGGCGGCGGGGCGCTTCCGCGCCCGTCGGCGCGTCCGGCCGAGCTGTACCGGAAGGTGCTGTCATCGGCTGCGCGTCTCGTGCCGGACGAGTCCGTGGCGCTCGCGCGGCGGAGGCCGGACCGCGAGGTCCGGATCAAGCTGACGGGCGGCATGGAGAAGTACGACTGGGCCTTCGACAGGAAGCCGTACTCCCCGGACCGCCGCTATCCCGTCCGCTACGGCGAGCGGGTCCGGATGTCGTTCATCAACGTCACAGAGATGTGGCATCCCATCCACCTGCACGGCCACACCTTCGCCCTGGCGGGCGTCAACGGGGCGGGCGCGCGCAAGGACACGGCGGTGGTGCTGCCGCACCGCAAACTGACCATCGACTTCGACGCGGACAATCCGGGCCTGTGGATGCTGCACTGCCACAACATCTACCACTCGGAGTCCGGAATGATGACGACGGTGGCATACCGATCGTGAGGCGGGGGCTGGGGCGGGGGTGAGGCGGTCCAGCTTGGCCGGGGGCGAGTTCGTGCGGGTGGGGGGCCGCCCGGCCGGTGATGATGGCGGCTCCGGGCCGGGCGTCAAGGGCGCTCCCTGCGGTCGCGTCGCTGCGCGATGGGCTGCGCCCACCCTGGACTCCCGTCCCTCCACCGCTGACTGATGAGTGGGGGGCGGCCCCCGGAGCGGGGCCCGGGAGCACCTATCGGTTGGTCCGGGCCCCGCTGCCGGCCGCAGGCCGCTGGGTGGTTGCGGGGCGCGGTCTCTCCGGGATGGGCCCGGCTCCGGCTTAGCGGCCACCGGGTGGTGGGTGGCGCGCGGTCCCTCTGGGATGGGCCGGGCCCCGGCTCAGCGGCTTCAGGCCGGTGGGCGTTGGCGAGTGCGGCAGGCACCGGAAGTGCCCGGACGGGGCTCTGGGCGGCCGTCAGGCCGGTCTGGCTGAGGTATGACGACATCCGTCGGCATGAGGGGTCCGCAGGGCCTCAATCTCGCCCGATTTGCCGGGGTTTATGGCCTACTCGCGGCCCTCTCGGCCGCTTGGTGTCAATCCACCTCGGATTGGGCGTTGTCGTAGGCCAACAGACGGCCGTCGGCCGCTGAGCCGAGGCCAGCAGCCCCCGAAGTGGCCGCGTGTCTTGTCCCGCTCACCGGGCTGAGGTCACCGACGAGAGCGCGGCCACTCCCGGGGCTCAGGTGGGGCCCCGCTCCCCGGGGCCGCCCGACACTCATCTGCACCAGCGGGACGGGGCGGACGGTCAAGGGTGGCCGGAGGCCATCGCGCAGCGACGCGACGAAGGAGCGCCCTTGACGGTCCGACCCGGCCCGCCATACTCACCAACCGGGCGGCCCCGGGTTCCCCGAACCCTCGCCTCCGGCCACGGTCACCCCGCCTAGCCGGTCGCCGCGTACACCCGGGTCGCGAACTCCGCGATCTGTTCGTCGCTGAGGTTCTTCGCGAGGTTGGACTCGGTGATCATTCCGACCAGACTGTGGCCCTTGTTGACGTCGATCACCGGCAGACGCTTGATCCGGTGCATCTCCATGGTCTCGAGCGCCTGCGTGGCGTCGGACTCCGCGTCGATCCAGTGCAGCTCACCGGCCAGGGTCCCCGCCTGTACTTCGGCCGGGTCGATCCCCTCGGCGCAACACTTCACGACGATGTCACGGTCTGTGATCATCCCCTTGATCTTGTTGTCATCACCGCAGATGGGCAGGCCACCCACGTTCAGGTCGCGCATCATCTTCGCCGCGTCGAACAGCGACTGGTGCGCGCCGACGCACTGCACGCCGGCCGTCATGATGTCGCGGGCCTTCAGCCCCTTGTCCATGGCCATGATCTCTCCCGCCTTCAGACGCGTTGCCTTACTCCTTCATCGATGACAACACGAATGGCCCAAGGTCGCCCCTCAGGCGGCCTACGCCACCTGCAGTAGCCACTTTTTTGTGGGTACTTGGCGGCGGACAGTAAGGGGCTGATCCTGGTGAAGGGCGGCCGGAGAGCCGCGGATCCGGGTGAGACGTGGGGTGGCGAGGTGATGTATCAGGAGGCCGACCGGGCCTCGGCGAGCTTCTCCAGGCGACGGTGGCCCCAGTCGGAGAGGGGAGCCAACGCCTCGGAGAGTTCTCGGCCGAACGCGGTCAAGGAGTACACGGTCTTCAGCGGAAGCACGTCGTGCACCTCCCGGTGCACCAGTCCGTCGGTCTCCATCTCGCGGAGCGCCTGAGTCAGCACTTTCTCGCTCAGGCCCGGCAGCTGCCGGCGCAGCTCGCCCGGACGGTGCGGACCGGACTCCAGCAGCCAGAGCAGAGCCGTCTTCCACTTTCCGTCGATCACGGCGATCGCGGCAGTCACCCCACAGACATCCGGGTCCTGGGCACGACCGCGCGTCATCTTGGTCCCTTTCACGAATTGTCGAGTCACTACGGGAGTTGAGCCATGTCCTCGCACACCGAACAGCCTGCTGTCACCGTACTGGGCCTGGGGCCGATGGGCCGGTCCCTGGCAGGCGCGTTCCTGGATGCCGGCCTGCGAACCACGGTCTGGAACCGGACGCCGGGCAGGGACCAGGAACTGGTCGCGCGGGGCGCGGTCAGCGCCCGGTCGGCCGAGGAAGCGGTTGCCGAAAGCGGGCTGATCGTGGTCTGCGTGGTGAACTACGACGCCGTGGACGCCATTCTGCGGCCCAAGGCGGTCACCGAGGCGCTCAAGGGCCGCACCGTGGTCAACCTGACCGCCGACACCCCGGACCGAGCCCGGGACGTCGCGGCGTGGGCGGCTGCGCACGGTGTTCGCTACCTCGACGGTGCGATCATGACGCCGACCACGACCATCGGAACACCGGCCGCGGTGTTCATCCACAGCGGCCCGGAGGAGTTCTACCGCGAGCACCAGCCCGTGCTGGACGCGCTGGGCGGCACGCACACCCACCTCGGTGAGGAGATCGGCCGGGCGGCGGCATACGACATCGCGCTGCTCGACATCTTCTGGACCGCGATGGCGGGCTATGCGCACGCCCTGGCGGTGGCGCGGGCGGAAGGCGTCACCGCGCGAGAGCTGGCGCCGTTCGCCCAGGGGATCGGCGCCATACTCCCGCCGATCTTCGAGGAGACCGCGGAGGAAGTGGACAGCGGAACGTTCTCCGGCGAGGACAACCCGCTCACCTCGGCGGCATCGTCCATGGCCCACATCATTCACACCTCCGAGGTCCACGGCATCGACGCGGGTGTGATGCGCGCGGCGGAAGGCCTGGCCCGCCGCGCGATCGGGCGGGGCCACGGCGCCGACGGATTCCTCCGGATCGCCGAGCTCCTCGGCCGCCGTTGAGGAGATCACGACGGGTCAGCGGCGAGCCGGTCGAGACGGCCGGACTTGATCGCGACCAGCAGCGCGCCGAGGGCGGCGGGGGTGGTGGTGGCCACGTCTGTGGGGTGATCACTCTCGCGCAGGTGAACGCGCCTGCGGGGGCCGACGGCCAGCTCTACGCATTCGCCCTGATCTCCTGTGCTGGACGAGGACTTCTGCCAGGCGAGCTGGGGCATCTGTACTCCCTACAGTTCGTACATGACGTGCTGGATCAGGCTGAGTGAGTCCCGGCGGAGCACTACTCTGTCGCGGGCCAGGATCGCTTCACCGGCTGGAGGCCGACGAGTGACCGCACAGCACGCGGCCGGACCGCTCATCCCCAAGCCAGTTCTGCGACTCTCCGCGCTGCGTCAGGCCGTGGCGACCGTCGTGCCGTCCCGTCTCGCCGAGTTCTTCGAGGACATGCAGAAGGCATTCGTCGAAGCGGGCGAGCAGGACAGTGTCCTCCCTATCCGGATGTTCTACCGGCACTGGGGCGTGATCGTCGAGATCGAGCGCCATCCGGACACCGCTCGGCGTCTCCACGCTGCTGAACGCGCGATGGACAGCGAGGCCTCCCCAACGCGGGTCCAGGCCGTTCGGGAAGCCGGCGAGATCGTGCGCGCAGCGCACCGCGAGGTTGCCGGTGGCTGACACCGCGCAGGCTGCGCGGCGGGAGGCCATGGAGTCGGCAACGGGGTCCGTAGAGGCCGAGGGTCTGCGTACGTCTGCGGCCGCGGACCAGGATGCGGCTGCCTACGTCGATGGAACTCTCAGCGAGGGGGACCTCATCGAGCGGGCTATTGCGCGCCATCGCACGACGTCGCCCTGAGCGCCGCCGCCGGCCGTCACGTCTCCGGCGCCTCCGGCAGGACACCCGTCCGGGCCAGGCGGGCGTACCAGTTCGCGCTCGACTTCGGGGTGCGCTTCTGGGTGTCGTAGTCCACGTACACCGTGCCGAAGCGCTTGCTGTAGCCGTACGCCCACTCGAAGTTGTCCAGCAGTGACCAGAGGAAGTAGCCGCGCACGTCCGCCCCCGCCGCGATCGCCTTTCGTACGGTCGCGAGGTGGGCGTGGAGGTAGCGGATGCGGTCCGGGTCGTGGACCGTGCCGTCGGTGCCGGGCTTGTCGTCGTACGCCGCGCCGTTCTCGGTGATCATCAGCGCCACGCCGGGCGCCTCGCGGGTGTACCGCAGCAGCAGGTCGTACAGGCCCGTCGGGTCCACGGACCACTCCATCGCCGTCAGCTCGCCGGGCGGCTGGTGGAACGCGATGTCCTCGGCCCCCGGCCAGGGCGAGTGGGCGGAGGCGCCGTGGCCGTCGTGCCGCCGGGCGGCGCCGGCCGGTGCGGCCGAGACGACCGCGGGCGCGTAGTAGTTGATGCCCAGGAAGTCGAGCCGCTGGTGGATGGCCGACTCGTCGCCTCCGCCGACGAACGACCAGTCGGTGAGTGCCGCGGTGTCGGCCAACAGGTCTGTTGGATAGGCCCCGTTGAGAAGGGGGCCGGTGAAGATCCGGTTGGCCAGGGCGTCGATCCGGCGCCGAGCCTCCGCGTCCCGCGGAGAGCGCGTGAGCGGGCGGACCGCGCTCGGGTTGAGGGCGATACCGGTCCGCGCACGGGCCGGGAGCGCGGCGCGCAGCGCCTGGGTGCCGAGCCCGTGGGCCAGGTTGAGGTGGTGGGCGGCGCGCAGGGCGGCCACCGGGTCGGTACGGCCCGGCGCGTGCACCCCCGAGCCGTACCCCAGGAACGCGCTGCACCAGGGCTCGTTGAGCGTGGTCCACAGGTCCACGCGGTCACCGAGCGCCCCGGCGACCAGATCCGCGTACGCGGCGAAGCGGTACGCGGTGTCGCGCTCCGGCCAGCCTCCCGCGTCTTCGAGCTCCTGGGGGAGGTCCCAGTGGTAGAGGGTCAGGCTCGGCCGGATGCCGTTCGCCAGCAGCTCGTCCACGAGCTTGCGGTAGAAGTCGAGGCCGCGCTGGACCACCGGGCCGCGGCCGGTCGGCTGCACCCGCGGCCACGAGACCGAGAAGCGGTACGCGGTGAGGCCGAGGTCCGCCATCATCCGGATGTCGTCGCGCCACCGGTGGTAGTGGTCCACGGCGATGTCCCCGGTGTCGCCGCCCAGCGTCCTGCCGGGGGTGTGCGCGAAGGTGTCCCAGATGGACGGGGTGCGGCCGTCCTCCCGTACCGCGCCCTCGATCTGGTACGCGGCGGTCGCGGTACCCCACAGGAAGCCGGGCGGAAAGCTCTCGGTCGTGCTCTCGGACATGGAAGCGCTCCCAAGGTAGACACGGACTAGGTGGGTACGGACGATCGGAGTCGGGGAACCTGGTCAGCCCTTGACCGCGCCCTGCATGATCCCGCCGACGATCTGCCTGCCGAACACGACGAAGGCGAGCAGCAGCGGCAGGGTGCCGAGCAGCGCGCCGGCCATGATCACCGACTGGTCGGGGATATAGCCGCGGCCGAGGCCCGTCAGGGCCACCTGCACGGTCGGACTGCCGTTCTGTGTCAGCGCGATGATCGGCCAGAAGAAGTCGTTCCAGGCCATCACGAAGGTCAGCATGCCCAGCACCGCCATGGCCGGCCGGGCGGCCGGGAAGACGACGTGCCACACGACGCGCAGACTGCTCGCGCCGTCGACCCGCGCCGCCTCGATCAGCTCGGTGGGCAGCGCCTCGATCAGGTACTGCCGCATGAAGAACACCCCGAACGCGCTGACCAGGGTGGGCAGGATGACGGCCTGCAGCTGATCGGTCCACGACAGCTCGGCGATCAGCATGTACAGCGGTACGACACTGAGCTGTGGCGGCACCATCATCGTGCCGATCACCAGGAGCAGCAGGACGTTCTTGAACCTGAAGCGGAGCTTGGCGAAGGCGAAGCCGGCCAGCGTCGCGAAGAACACCGTGCCGGCCGCGACCGACCCGGCGACCAGCGTCGTGTTGAACAGCGCGGTCCCCATGTTGGCGTCGGTCCAGGCGATCTCCAGGTTCTTGAGGAGGTTCCCGCCGAACCAGAAGGGCGGCGGGGTCTGGGCCAGCCGCGTGCTGGTCCGGGACGCGGCGATCGCCGTCCACACCAGCGGGAACAGGGACCCCACGGTGAAGAGGACCAGCACGGCGTACGTCCACCGGCCGCCGTGCAGGTGCCTTCCGGCGCGCCTGGCGGTCATGACGTTCCCCCCTCGCTCTTGTGCAGCCGGCGGGCCACGGCGAAGTTCACCGCGCCGATCAGCAGCAGGATCAGGAACATCGTCCAGGCGATGGCCGAGGCCCGGCCGAGGTGCAGGTTCACCCAGCCCTGTTCGTACAGATAGAGGCCGAGCGTCTGGAACTGGTGGTCGGAGCCGCCGGTCGCGCCCGCCGCGCCGTTGAACAGCAGCGGCTCACCGAAGAGTTGGGTCGACCCGATCGTGGAGACCACCACGGTGAACAGGATCGTCGGCCGCAGCGCCGGGACGGTGACATGGACGAACTGCTGCCACCGCGAGGCCCCGTCCAGTGCCGCCGACTCGTACAGGTCGTCCGGGATCGCCTGCATGGCGGCGAGGTAAATCAGCGCGTTGTAGCCGGTCCACCGCCAGATGACGATCGTCGAGACCGCGAACTGGGAGGTCCAGGTGCCGTTCTGCCAGTCGACGGGATCGACGCCCGCGAGGCCGAGCGCCCAGTTGACCATCCCGTAGTCCCGTCCGAAGAGGAGTACGAAGACGAGCGTCGCGGCCGCGACCGAGGTGGCGTACGGGGTGAGGACCGCGACACGGAAGAACATCGAGCCGCGCAGCCGGTAGTTGAGCAGATGCGCGATGCCCAGCGCCATCAGCAGCTGCGGGACCGTGGAGATCAGCCCGATCGTGACGGTGTTGCGCAGGGCGTTCCAGAAGAACTCGTCCTCCAGCAGCCGGGAGAAATTCCGCAGCCCCACCCAGTTCATGTCGTTGGGCGCGGTCAGCTCCACCTGGTGCAGGGAGGCCCAGCCGGTGTAGAGCAGCGGGAAGAGGCCGAAGGCCGCGAAGAAGACGAAGAAGGGCGCCACGAAGGCGTACGGGCTCCACCTCGTGTCCCGGCGATGGCGGCGGCTGCGCCGCTCCCCGAGCCGGTCGTCCGGGACGGTCCTCGCCGCGGTCACTGGTCCAGGGCGTTGTCGATCGCCTTCACCGCGGCGTTCCAGCCCTGTTCGGGGGACCTGCCCTTCTGGTCGACCTGGAGCATGCCCACGTCGGCCAGGTTCTGCGCGATGACGAGGTCCTTGGGGCCGAGGATCGTGACCGGGATGCCCTCGGCGGCCTGGGCGAAGATCTCACCGATGGGCGCGTCGGCGAAGTACGCGTGCTTGGCACCGGCGACGGCCGGCAGATCGTACGCCGCCCGGGCGCTCGGGAAGCTGCCGCGCTTCTCGAAGAGCTTCGCCTGCTGCTCCGGCGCGGTCAGCCACGCGGCCAGCTTGGCGGCCTCGTCCTTGTTCCTGCCCGCCGAGGGCACGACGAGGAACGAGCCGCCCCAGTTGCTGGGCCTGGGCGCCCGGGCGACGTCCCACTTGTCCTTGCCCTTCTCGCCCGCCTTGTCCTGGATGTAGCCGAGCATCCAGGCGGGGCACGAGAGGGTGGCGAAGGTGCCGTTGGAGAAGCCCTGGTCCCAGGCGGGCGTGAACTGCTGGAGCTTGCCGCTCAGGCCTTCGGTCGCGAACGAGGCCGCGATGTCCCAGGCCTCCCTGACCGCCGGGTTGGTCTTGTAGACGACCTTGCCGTCCTCGTCGTAGAAGCGCTTGGCGCTGCTGCCGGTCACCGCGGCCATCACACCGGATGCCGAGTCAACGAACGCCTTGCCCTTGCCGGATGCCTTGTACTGCTTGCCGACGTCGAGGTACTTGCGCCAGTCGCCGGCCCACAGCCTGCCGACCGCCTCCCGGTCGGTGGGCAGTCCGGCCGCCTTGAACAGGTCCTTGCGGTAGCAGATGCCCTGCGGGCCGATGTCGGTGCCGAGGCCGATGGTCCTGCCGTCCTTGGTGGTGGCCTGGGCCCACTTCCAGGGCAGGAAGGCGTCCTTGCGCACGCCCTGCGTCCTGCCGAGGTCCACCAGCTTGTCCGCCTGGGTGCGGGTGATCTCGGCGATGTTGTTGACCTCGACGGCCTGGATGTCGGCGAGACCGCTGCCGCTGCCGAGGTGGGTGAGCAGCTGCGGGTAGTAGTTCTCGTTCCGCTCGATCGACGTCTGCTTGATGACGACGCCGGGGTTGGCCTTCATGTACTCGTCGTAGAGACCGGCTTCCTTGAGGCCGAAGGCTCCGAAGACCCCGACGGTGATCGTCGTTCGGGCCTTGCCGTTGCCCTTCCCGCCACCGCTGCCGACCGGGGAGCCGCCGGGCTCCTCCTGGTCGGTGGCGCAGCCGGCCAGCAGTCCGGTGCCGAGTGCGGCGACGGCGGCCAGGGCCACCAGCCGGCGCGACGGGACCCCCGGCCTTCGGGACAACCCCGGCCTTCGAGAAAACACAGTTCTGCGCATGGCGTCCTCCTTGTGTCCCGACACGGGTTGTGGGAGCGCTCCCAGATGTGATGGGTTGAAGGGTTCCGGCTCGCCGTAGGGGTGTCAAGGGACCGGACAGCGGGAGCTGGCTCCGGTTGTCCGGCTGTTAGATTTCGATCCGGGAGGCAGCCATGAATGTGCGTGCGCGGAGCGGGGGACGGCCGACCCTCGAAGAAGTGGCGGCGCGGGCGGGGGTCGGCCGCGGCACCGTGTCCCGCGTGATCAACGGCTCGCCCCGGGTCAGCGACCACACCAGGGCCGCCGTCGAGGCGGCCGTGGCCGAGCTCGGTTACGTACCCAACCGGGCGGCCCGCGCGCTCGCCGCCAACCGTACGGACGCGATCGCCCTCGTCGTCCCCGAGCCCGAGACGCGCTTCTTCGCCGAGCCGTACTTCTCCGAGGTGCTGCGGGGTGTCGGCGCGGCCCTCGCCGAGACCGAGCTGCAACTGCTGCTGACCTTCGCGGGCGACGACAGCAAGCGGCGCAAGCTGGCCCAGTACCTGGCCGCGCACCGGGTGGACGGCGTGCTGCTGGTCTCCGTACACGCCGACGACCCGCTGCCGGACCTGCTGGACCAGCTCGGTATCCCGGCCGTGGTCAGCGGCCGCCGCTCGGCGCGCGAGCCGCTCGCCTCGGTGGACTCGGACAACTTCGGCGGTGCCCGCGCGGCCGTGGCGCATCTGGCCGGCCGCGGCCGCCGCACCATCGCCACCATCACCGGCCGGCTGGACGTGTACGCCGCGCAGTGCCGTCTCGACGGCTACCGGCAGGCCCTCGCCGGGGCCGGGCTCGCCGCCGACGAGCTGCTGATCGCGCCGGCCGACTTCACCGAGGAGGGCGGCCGCCGGGCCATGGCCGAGCTGCTGGAGCGCCGGCCGGACCTGGACGCGGTCTTCGCCGCCTCGGACGTGATGGCGGCCGGGGCGCGCCAGGTGCTGCGCGAGGCGGGGCGCCGGATTCCGGACGACGTGGCGCTCGTCGGCTTCGACGATTCGGCCGTCGCCCGGCACATGGACCCGGCCCTGACCAGCGTCCGCCAGCCGATCGAGGAGATGGGCCGCAGCATGGCCGGCGTACTGCTCCAGGAGATGGCGGGCCGGGCGGCGGAGCGGCCGCAGATCGTGCTGCCCACCGAGCTGGTGGTGCGCGCGTCGTCGTAGCTGCCTAGGTGAACGACTGGAGGCCCGGTCCGCTTGCGCGGACCGGGCCTCCAGTCGTTCAGGGTGAGTGACGGGACTTGAACCCGCGGCCACCTGGACCACAACCAGGTGCTCTACCAGCTGAGCTACACCCACCATGTCCGGTCGTTCGCTGAGCGACCGGCCGAGGAAAAGCGTACATGGTCCGGGAGGGTGCTCGCGCCCCGGTTTATCCGGAGGCCCGGCAGCCCCCCGGCCCCGCCGGTCCCCGTACCGGCTCAGTCCCCGTACCGGCTCAGTCCCCGTCCCGGCTCAGTCGCCGGGCAGTACGTACTTCGCGGCGATGGACTTCGCCGTGTCCGAGTCGGGACCCGGCTGCGGGACGAAGACCGCCTCGCGGTAGTAGCGCAGCTCGGCGATGGACTCGCGGATGTCCGCGAGCGCCCGGTGGTTGCCGTTCTTCTCCGGGCTGTTGAAGTAGGCCCGCGGGTACCAGCGGCGGGCCAGCTCCTTGATCGAGGACACGTCGACGATCCGGTAGTGCAGGTAGTTCTCCAGGGTCGGCATGTCGCGCAGCAGGAAGCCGCGGTCGGTGCCGACGGAGTTCCCGCAGAGCGGCGCCTTGCCCGGCTCCTTGACGTGCTCACGTACGTACGTGAGCACCTGCTCCTCGGCCTCGGCCAGCGTGGTGCCACCGGCCAGTTCGTCGAGGAGTCCCGAGGCGGTGTGCATCTGCCGCACCACCTCGGGCATGGTCTCCAGTGCCCCGGCGGGGGGGCGGACGACGATGTCCACCCCTTCGCCGAGCACGTTCAGCTCCGAGTCGGTGACCAGTGCGGCCACCTCGATAAGTGCGTCGTCCGTCAGCGAGAGCCCGGTCATCTCGCAGTCGATCCACACCATGCGATCGTTCATGTGTCTTACCCTACGGGGCGCTCCCGCTGGCCGGGCAGCACAGGGCGGCCCGAAGCGTAGAGGTCCGGGCCCGCTCTGCCCGGTTCCGGTGGCGCGTGTCCGATCGCCGTCGGGCCGTTCGGCGCGCCGGCGGCGGCCGTCCTGCGCTCGTGCGGCGACCGTTCGTGGGGTGCCCGCTCATGCGGTGAGCGCTCGTGCGGCGGCCGCTCGTGCGCAGGCCGCTCGTGCGGCGACCGCTGGTGCGGCACCGCCGTCTCCGCCACCACCGCCGGTTCCGCCTGTGGCCGGCGGGCCCGGTAGGCAGAGCGGTAGGCGGCCGGGGAGGAGCCCAGCTGGCGCCGGAAGTGTCCGCGCAGCGCGACGGGCGAGCGGAAGCCGCAGCGGCCCGCGACCTCGTCCACCGAGTAGTCGGACGTCTCCAGCAGCCGCTGTGCCTGGAGCACCCGCTGGGTGATCAGCCACTGCAGCCGCGCACTGCCGGTGAGCGAGCGGAACCGCCGGTCGAACGTCCGCCGGCTCATATAGGCGCGCGCGGCCAGCGTCTCCACGTCGAACTGCTCGTGGAGATGCTCCAGCGCCCAGGCGACGACCTCGGCGAGCGGGTCGGCGCCGATCTCCTCCGGTAAAGACCTGTCGAGATAGCGCTCCTGACCGCCGCTGCGGCGCGGTGGTACGACCAGCCTGCGGGCCAGCGCCCCGGCGGCCTCCGAGCCGTGATCGGTACGCACGATGTGGAGGCACAGGTCGATGCCCGCCGCGGTGCCCGCCGAGGTGAGCACGTCACCGTCGTCGACGAACAGCTCGCGCGGATCGACATGCACGGACGGATAGCGCTTGGCCAGCGTCGGCGCGTACATCCAGTGTGTGGTGGCGGGCCGGCCGTCGAGCAGGCCGGCCGCCGCCAGGACGAAGGCCCCGGTGCACAGGCCGACGATCCGGGCTCCTTCCTCGTGCGCGCGGCGCAGTGCGTCGAGCGCGTCGGCCGGTGGTGGTGAGGTGATCGACCGCCAGGCCGGTACGACGACGGTGCCCGCCCGCGCGATCGCCTCCAGTCCGTACGGTGCGGTGAGTTCCAGTCCCCCTGTGGTCCGCAGGGGTCCCTCTTCGCCCGCGCACACCAGCAACCGGTAGCGCGGAACGCCGGCGTCCTGCCGGTCGATGCCGAAGACGGACAGTGGAATGGAACTCTCGAAAATGGGGCCGCCGCTGAACAGCAGCACTGCGACGATCTCCCGGCGACGACGCCCGGAAAGCTTGCGCGCGGCCTCCGGTGCGGCGGTGGAGTCCTGGCTCATGGCGCTAAGCCCCCCTCGGGTGTCGCGACTCCTTGTTCTGGTCGCTCCTGCACGTTTCCCCTCGGTCCTGCACGTGTCCCCCGCCGTAGATACTCATGATCGAATCTACTGTGTCCCGTGGTGTCGGCGTGACAAGTTCAGCACCCAGCGCTATGTCGACTTGGCAACTTGGCGTGAAGCATTCGATCACGAAGCGTTCCACTCCGGGAGCCCGGTGGGAAGTGCGCCTTTCGTGAGTGGCCCGTCCCCATAGGCCCCGAGCGGCCTCGACGCCCCTTTCCGCCCTGGTGGCAGAGGGGTTGGGTGGTCATTCCGCCAAGGCAGGGGTGATCACGCGAAGTTGGCTGAAAACCGGTGGGCGCGGGCGTACGAACCAGCCAGGCCCCGGCGCACCTCCACCCGCTCTCCGAGCGCCCCCGTGCGCCTCCACCGCCGGCGGGGCGGCGACCGGCCGGTCACTGGCTGTAGAGGGCAGCCAGCGTTGCGATCCGGGCCGGGCTCGGGCATGCTCCGGGGAACGCCGCCCAAGGGTGAGCGGCCTGGGCAGGAGAAGAGTGTCGCCGTACCCTTGGGGGTATGGGGTTGGGAAGATGATTCCCGGACACAGCTCCGCCGACAACTGTCGTTCGTTCCCCTCCCAAGAGGACATTCTTCGCCGAGACACCGATGGCCGGTCACGAAATTCCCGAACCCGCGGACCGCAAGCAGGTCGCCGATCACTCGGCCGATCTCCAAGCGGCGGAACAGACGCGCCACTCCTGCGATCCCGCCTTCCGGCACGGAGTCGTCGTCGGCTTCGACGGCTCGACGTCCAGTGAGCGCGCCCTCGCCTACGCGATCGGCATGGCCCGGCGGTCGGGCTCCGGCCTGATCATCGTCCATGTGGCCAACCGGCTGCCGACGACGGTCTGGGCGGGCTGCGAGCCGCCCGTGTTCGTGGACGTCCCGGACCACCGGACCGAGGTGCTGGGGCTGGAGCTCGCCTGCGCCGACTATCTGGCCGAGGTGCCCTGGATCCTCGTCGAGCGCGGCGGCGACATCTGCCACGAGCTGGAGGAGGTCGGCCGCGAGTACTCGGCCGACGCGATTGTGGTCGGTTCCACGCACGGCATCGTCGGGCGGCTCTTCGGTTCGGTCGCGGGACGGCTGGCCAAGCGCGCGCAGCGGCCCGTCGTTGTCATCCCGTGACCTCCCGTTGTCCCAGGTGAGACCTGGGCTGATGCGTCGTCAACTTCCTTCGTCCCACCCTGAATTTACCCACGGATACAGGTGGATTGTGTGCTTGTGAAGGGTACATAAGGGTCCTGGGAAGCAGCACCACTGCATGAAGGGAGCCCGCCGTGGACAACGACGTCTCTGCGGGAAGCACGACCTCGACTCTCGGCCACCTCGCACTCGGCCTGACCCTGCTGGCGTTCGGCATCGGCCATGCCGAAGTCATCGACGGAGTGACCGCGGCCGACGCCGTCTCGCTCGCGCTCTACGTCGGCGGCATCGCACTGTTCATCGCCGGACTGCTGGAATTCCGTGGCGGCAACGCCTTCAACGGCACGGCGTACGCGGGACTCGGCGCGTTCTGGTTCACCTGGGGGAGCGGGGCCGGCGCCCAGGTCTCCGCCGAGGCGGCCGGACTGTTCCTGCTCCTCTTCGCGCTCCTCGCGCTCAGCCTGACGCTCGGCTCCGCCGGCAGCGGGCTCCTGACCCAGGGCACCTACGGGCTGCTCTTCCTCTCGCTCCTGCTCCTCGGCATCGCGACATTCGCCGAGAGCGGGGGCCTGGCCCAGGTCGGCGGCTGGGTGGCCGCGCTGGCCGGTCTCGCCGCCTGGTACGGGGCGACGGCCGCGCTGGCCCACTGGCCGACCGCGGTACCGGGACGCGCCGCCGGCCGGCGGGTGACGGCCACCGGCTGAGGCGGCCACACGCCGGCGCGGGCAACGCCGGCAACGAAAGAGCGACCCCCTGTGCGCACTGGTGGCACGCACAGGGGGTCGCCTCGTTCCGGAGAGTTCAGCGGCGGAGCGCCTACTCGACCGTGACGGACTTCGCCAGGTTGCGCGGCTTGTCGATGTCGCGGCCCAGGGCCAGTGCCGCGTGGTACGCGAAGAGCTGGAGCGGGATGCCCATGAGGATCGGGTCCAGCTCGACCTCGTTCTTCGGCACCACAATGGTGTGGTCGGCCTTTTCCTGCTCGCGGTGCGCGACCGCGAGGATCCGGCCGCTGCGGGCCTTGATCTCCTCCAGCGCTGCGCGGTTCTTCTCCAGCAGGTCGTCGTCCGGGACGATCGCGACCGTCGGCATCGCGGGCTCGATGAGGGCGAGCGGGCCGTGCTTCAGCTCGGAGGCGGGGTAGGCCTCCGCGTGGATGTAGGTGATCTCCTTGAGCTTCAGCGAGGCCTCGCGGGCCACCGGATAGCCGCGCACCCGGCCGATGAACATCATCGACTTCGCGTCCGCGTACTCCTCGGCGAGCTTCTTGACCTCGGCCTCGGTCTCCAGGATCTCGGCGATCTGGCCGGGCAGCCTGCGCAGGCCCTCGATGATCCGCTTGCCGTCGGCCACCGACAGGTCGCGGATGCGGCCCAGGTGCAGCGCGAGCAGCGCGAAGGCGACCACCGTGTTGGTGAAGCACTTGGTGGAGACGACGCAGACCTCGGGGCCCGCGTGGACGTACACGCCGCCGTCGGTCTCCCGGGCGATCGCCGAGCCGACCACGTTGACCACGCCGAGGACGCGCGCGCCCTTGCGCTTGAGCTCCTGGACGGCCGCCAGTACGTCGTACGTCTCACCGGACTGGGAGACCGCGATGTAGAGGGTGTCGGGGTCCACGACCGGGTTGCGGTAGCGGAACTCGGAGGCCGGCTCGGCGTCCGAGGGGATGCGGGCCAGCTCCTCGATCAGCCCGGCGCCGATCTGGCCCGCGTGGTACGAGGTGCCGCAGCCGAGGATCTTCACCCGGCGCACCGCACGCGCCTCGCGGGCGTCGAGGTTGAGGCCGCCCAGGTGCACGGTGGAGAAGCGGTCGTCGATACGGCCGCGCAGCACGCGGTCGACCGCGTCGGCCTGCTCGGAGATCTCCTTGTGCATGTACGTGTCGTGGCCGCCCATGTCGTACGACTCGGCCTCCCACTCCACCGTGGTCGGCGTCGCGGTCGTGCGCGAGCCCTCGGTGGTGTAGGTGCGGTAGTCGTCGGCCTTGAGGGTGGCCATCTCGCCGTCGTCCAGGGTGATCACCTGGCGGGTGTGGCTGACCAGGGCGGCGACGTCCGAGGCGACGAACATCTCCTTCTCGCCTATGCCGAGCACGACCGGCGAGCCGTTGCGCGCCACGACGATGCGGTCGGGGAAGTCCTCGTGCATGACGGCGAGGCCGTAGGTGCCCTCGACCAGGCGGAGCGCGGAGCGGACCTTCTCCTCCAGCGACTCGGCCTGGGAGCGGCCGATGAGGTGGGCGACCACCTCGGAGTCGGTCTCGGAGGCGAACACGACACCGTCGGCCTCCAGCTTGGCGCGCAGCTCGGTGGCGTTGTCGATGATGCCGTTGTGGACGATGGCGACCTTGCCGTCGGCGTCCAGGTGGGGGTGCGAGTTCTCGTCGCTCGGGGCGCCGTGGGTGGCCCAGCGGGTGTGCGCGATGCCGGTGGTGCCCGCGAAGCGCTTGGGAATGCGGGCTTCCAGTTCGCGGACGCGGCCCTTGGCCTTGGCGGTCTTCAGCCCGCCCGACTTGCCGGTGATGACGATGCCGGCCGAGTCGTAGCCGCGGTACTCCAGCCGCTGGAGGCCCTCCAGCAGCAGGGGAGCCACATCACGCTTCCCGATGTATCCGACGATTCCGCACATATGTGATGCCCTCCGAGTGGTTGCGTGGGTGCTCGGCCGTGAGACGACGCTCAGCCGTCGGCTCGACGTCGGCTCAGCCGTAGACGAGGCGGCGCAGCTGCCGCAGCGAGAGGTCCGGTGGAGCCACCGCGCGGTGCGGCAGCTCGGCCGCGATCCGCTCGAAGATCTCCGTGTTGGCCAGCCCGCCGGACTGCAGTTCGCGGTGCCGGCGGCGGACGAACTCCTCGGTCTTCTCGTCGAAGTACGCGAGCACGTCCAGTACCACCCGGGCAGCCTCGCCGCGCTGTAGCGGCGTACTGCGCACCAGGTGGTCGACGAGGTCGTCGTGAGCGGACGGGCGGCGTTCGAGCACCCGTAGATATTGGGGGGCGGGAGGGCCTCAACGCAAGAATCCTGCCCGATCCCGGGCAGTGGGACGCGGAAAGAGGTCCGAAAGTGGACCACACCGCGACCGCCGGTGAGGCATGCGGTACGCAGGGTGACCGGGATGAGAGAGGGGCGGGCGCCCGCGCGGTCCGGTCGCACGGGCGCCCGCCGGTTCTCGGCCGGGTCCTCAGCCGCGGGCGAAGCGGGCGATCGGGTTCGCCAGGGTGCCGACGAGCTGGAGGGCGCCCGAGGGGTCCTGGAGGTCGACCATCTGCTGGTTGTTGCGCAGCTGCAGCCGGTTGAGGCAGGACCGCGCGAACTCCGGCGCGTACATGTCGTACTGCTTGAACTTGTCGGCCAGGTGCGGCACTGAGTCCTGGTAGTCCGCCACACAGTCCGCGACGGCCCGCCAGAAGGTGTCCTCGTCCACCACGCCCTCGGTCGCGAGGATCCCGCCCAGGAAGCGGAAGAAGCAGTCGAAGACGTCCGTGAAGATCGACAGCAGCTTCATGTCCTCGGGGACGTCCGCGCGGATCCGCTCGACGGCCGGCGGCAGCACGGCGTCCGGGTCCATCACGCAGATCTCCTCCGCGATGTCCTTGAAGACCGCCCGCTCGACGACGCCGTCCTTCAGGACCAGGATGACGTTCTCGCCGTGCGGCATGTAGACGAGGTCGTACGCGTAGAAACTGTGCAGCAGCGGCGTCAGGTACGCGTGCAGGTAGCGCCGCAGCCACTGGCCC
The DNA here is from genome assembly GCF_053763515.1 of Streptomyces mabaensis. Lineage (NCBI taxonomy): Bacteria > Bacillati > Actinomycetota > Actinomycetes > Kitasatosporales > Streptomycetaceae > Streptomyces > Streptomyces mabaensis. The sequence goes on along the minus strand of NZ_JBSOPZ010000047.1, from coordinate 26,714 downwards.
GGCTCCAGCCCCGACCGGGCGATGAGGGCGCCCGCGAACGACGCGCCTTCGTGGTCGGTGTGCAGCAGGGAAGCCATGGTCGCCAGGCTCTCGCCCGGCGCCAGCGACGGCACCGGGCTCTCCCGCCACAGCGCGGCGAGCATTTTGCGGTACGGCGAGTAGCGGTCGGTGGCGGCCTCGTACTGGCGGTGGTGGTAGCCGATGGCCGCGCGCTCGCGGATGATCGAGAAGCGGGCGGCCCGCAGGACGTCGTCGGCTGCGATCAGTCCGGCCAGCCAGTCGTTGATGGCCGGGGTGGCCTCCATGTAGGCGGCCGAAAGCCCGCGCATGAAGCCCATGTTGAGGACCGAGATGGCCGTTTTGACGTAGTGCTTGGCCGGGTCGCTCGTGTTGAAGAAGGTGCGGATCGACTGCTGGGCCAGATAGCTGTCGTCACCCTCGCCCAGGCAGACCAGCCGCTGCTGCGCGACCTCGGCGGCGAAGGTGACGGAGAGCTTGTTCCACCACTGCCAGGGGTGGGCCGGGAAGAGGTAGTAGTCGGCGAGGTCCAGGCCCAGCCCGGCCATCGTCGCGGCGAACCGGGCGAGCTGCGCCTCGCCGAGTTCGGCGCGGACCAGCGCGTCGTAGTCGAGTCCGGCGCCCGCCGTGAAGGTGGCGTGGTCGCGGTGCGCCGCCAGCCAGACCAGCCGGATGCCGCGCGCGGTCTCGGGGGCGTACGAGAGGTACTCGTGGACGCCGAAGCCGAGCCGGCCGTTGTTGGCGACGAAGCAGGGGTGGCCCTCGGTCATGCCGGTCTCGACGGCCTGGAAGCCTGCCTCGGCGAGGTCCGCCGCCGGGACCTGCTCCTTGGTGAGCTTGTACGCCGTCCCGGCCAGGGTCGAGCTGATCTCCTCCAGGTAGACCGGCAGGACCTCGTCGCTCAGCCCCAGGGAGCCCCGCATCTCCAGGAAGAAGTCCAGGGCGTCCAGGGGGAGTTCCGGGCCGTCGCGGTGCCGGGTGACGGACTCGGCGAAGACCTGCCAGTGGTCGAGGGCGAAGACGCGGGCGGTGAAGCGGTACTCGGTGGCGCCGTCGTCGCTGTGTACGGCGTACCGGTCGCCGTCGATCAGCTCCGGGGTCAGCAGCCGCTCGTGGGAGAACTCGGCGAGGGCTTTGCGCACGAGCTGCCGGTTGGCCCGGGCCCACAGGTCCGGGGTGAGATGCGAGACGGCTTTCTGCGCGGTCGGGGTCGTCTGCTTCGTCGTCATCGGGTCGCTCCCTGGGTGGCCTCGAACTGCTCGCGGGTGCAGAAGCTCAGGTACGCGTTCTTCTCCGGCTTCGCCAGCCGCTCGGCTATCTCGAAGCCGACCGCCTGGTTGAGGGCGTGGACGGCGGCGTTGCGTACGTCCGGCTCGACGACCACCCGCCGGGTCGCCGGGTCGTCGAACAGCGCCGCCATCACCGTGGTGATCACCGCGTGCGTGAACCCGTGCAGCGGAGTGTCGGGCGGGGCGACGAGGAAGTGCATGCCGACGTCGCCCGGCTGCGCCTCGTACATGCCCTTCAGCTCGACCTCGGCCGGGTCGTAGCGCTCCATCAGGAACGCGGGCCGGCCCTCGTGCAGGCCGATGAACGCGTCGTGGTGCTCGGCCGCGGCGATCGCCATGTACGCGCGCTCGACGTCGGGCAGCGAGGCGCCCTGCATCAGCCAGAAGGCGGCCTTGGGGTGGGTGACCCAGCCGTGCAGCAGCTCCGCGTCGGCGAACGGGTCGAGGGCGCGTACGGCGAACTCGCCGAGGGTCGCGTCGGTCCGGGTGAAGAGGATGGTGCTCATATGAGGGCGCCCTCCGGGGCGGCGAACTCCTGGAACGCGATGGACTTCTCGACCGCGTAGTGCTCGCGGCCGAGCAGCTCACCGACGATGTACGCGTTGCGGTACGCGGCCATGCCCAGGTCGGGCGAGGTGATGCTGTGGGTGTGGACGGCGGCGTTCTGCAGGAAGATCCCGCGGCCGGTGGTGTCGATGCTGTAGTTGCGGGCCACGTCGAAGCGGCCGTGGCCGTCCCAGCGGATGCGGCCGTGGACGGGCGCCAGGAAGGCCGGCGGGGTGTACCGGTAGCCGGTCGCGAGGATCAGGCCGTCGGTGACGAGGGAGAAGTCCCGCTCCTGCTCCTCCTGGCGCAGGCCCAGGGTGTACGTACCGGTCGTGGTGTCGTAACTCGTCGCTCCCAGCGCCGTGTTGGTCATCAGGCGGGTGGGGACGGGGCCGTTCAGGTTCTTCTGGTAGAGCAGGTCGAAGATCGAGTTGATCAGTTCCGAGTCGATGCCCTTGAACAGGCCCTTCTGCTGGGTCTCCAGGCGGTAGCGGGTGGCCTCGGGGAGGGCGTGGAAGTAGTCCACGTACTCCGGGGAGGTCATCTCCAGCGTGAGCTTGGTGTACTCCAGCGGGAAGAAGCGCGGGGAGCGGGTGACCCAGTTCAGCCGGTAGCCGTGGACATCGATGTCGGCGAGGAGGTCGTAGTAGATCTCCGCGGCGCTCTGGCCGCTGCCGACCAGGGTGATGGACTTCTTGGCCTGGAGCTCCGCCTTGTGCTGGACGTAGCGCGAGTTGTGGATGAAGTCGCCGCCCAGGTCCTGGCAGGCCTCGGGTACGTACGGCGGGGTGCCGGTGCCCAGCACCAGGTGGCGGGCGCGGTACGTCTCGCCGCCCTCGGTGCGGACGGTGTAGAGCGCGTCCGTCTCGTCGTACTCGACGGTGGTCACCGTGGTGTTCCAGCGGATGCTGCTCAGTTTGCCGGCGGCCCAGCGGCAGTAGTCGTTGTACTCGGTGCGCAGCGGATAGAAGTTCTCGCGTATGTAGAACGAGTACAGCCGCCCGGACTCCTTCAGGTAGTTGAGGAAGGAGTACGGAGAGGTGGGGTCGGCCAGCGTCACCAGGTCCGACATGAACGGAGTCTGGAGATGCGCGCCTTCGAGGAACATGCCGGCGTGCCACTCGAAGCCGGACTTGGACTCCAGGAAGACCCCGTCGAGTTCGTCGATCGGCTCGGTCAGACAGGCGAGTCCCAGGTTGAAGGGGCCGAGCCCGATGGCGATGAAGTCGTGGGGCTCACGAGGCGTGGACAAGGGGTTCTCCCAGGTACTGGCTCGCGTGCTCGGCGAGGAGGTCGAGGACGATGGCGATGTCGTCGGTGGTGGTCTGCGGGTTGAGCAGGGTGAATTTGAGGTAGTGGCTGCCGCCGACCTTGGTGCCCGCCACGACGGCCTCGCCGGAGGTGAACAGCGCCTTGCGGGCATAGAGGTTGGCGCGGTCGATGAGCGCCGGGCTGGTGGCGGCCTCGGGGACGAACCGGAAGACCAGGGTGGACAGCTGCGGCTGGACGACGACCTCGAAGCGGGGGTCGGCGTCGAGCATCTTCCAGCCCTCGGCGGCCAGTTCCACGACCTCGTCGAAGAGCTCGCCGACGCCGTCCGCGCCCATCACGCGCAGCGTCATCCAGAGCTTGAGGGCGTCGAAGCGGCGGGTCGTCTGGATCGACTTGTCGACCTGGTTGGGAATCCTGTCCTCGGCCATGCGGCGCGGGTTGAGGTAGTCCGCGTGATACGTCGCGTGGCTCAGCGTGGCGCGGTCGCGCACCAGGACGGCGCTCGAACTGACCGGCTGGAAAAAGGACTTGTGGTAGTCCACAGTGACCGAGTCGGCGTGCTCGATGCCGTCGAGCAGGTGGCGTCGGGTCCGGGAGACCAGCAGTCCACAGCCGTACGCCGCGTCCACGTGCATCCAGGCGCCGTGCTGCTCGCACAGCCGGGCGATCTCGGGCAGCGGGTCGATGGAGCCGAAGTCGGTGGTGCCGGCGGTGGCCACGACGGCCATGGGGAAGAGGCCTTCGCGGGTGCAGCGTTCGAGTTTGCGGGTGAGCGCGACGGTCTGCATCCGCTTGTTCTGGTCGCACGGCACGGATATCACGGCCTCGTAGCCGAGTCCGAGCATGGCGGCCGACTTCTTGACGCTGAAGTGGCTGCACTCGGAGGTGAAGATCCGCAGCTTGGGCAGGATCTCGGCCTTGGCGAGCTGGTGCCCTACGTAGTCGGGGTGCTTTTGCACCAGCCGGCATGCCTCGTCGCGGGCGAGCAGCAGGGCGTGGAAGTTGGACTGCGAACCGCCGCTGGTGAACACGCCGTCCGCCGCGGTGCCGAGGCCGATGCGCTCCGCGGTCCAGTCGATGAGGCGGCGCTCGATCAGGGTGCCGCCGGCGCTCTGGTCCCAGGTGTCGAGCGAGGAGTTGACCGCCGAGAGGACCGCCTCACCGACGACCGCGGGGATGACCACCGGGCAGTTGAGGTGGCCGAGGTAGCGGGGGTGGTGGAAGTAGACGGCGTCTCGCAGGTAGACGGCTTCGAGTTCGTCGAGAGCGGCCGCCGGGTCGTGCAGAGGGCGGTCGAGGTCGATCCCGGCGATGACCGGAGCGAGCGCGTCGACGGCCACACCGGTGTGGGGGCGCTGGGTGGTCGCGAGTTTGGCTGCCACTCGATCGACGCCCTCGGTGACGGAGAGCCTGTACCGCTCCGCGGTCGTCTGGTTGAGCAGATGCGAGCGCATCAACTGTCCTCCGGGGTGAGGTGAATCGTCACACCCTCCGGGCAGGAACAAGCGGGGGGCGAGGGCGTGGCGTCGAAGTTAGGTTAGCCTAACCTAACTTTGCGACGCCAGGCCCTCGCCCCCTGCGGGACGCGCGTGTTGTCCGGGTATCTGGCCGGGAAGTGACCGGCGAGCGCTCAGATCTCTTCGTCCGGGGCGCTGTTCGCCTTGGAGAGGGCTTCGGCGAGAAGCTGTTCCTCGCTGCGGCCCAGCCGCCAGTAACCGACGAACGTGACGGCCCTGCGGTCGATCCCGCGCTCCCGCACGAGATGGCGGCGCAGTGCGCGTACGGTGCCGGACTCGCCCGCGATCCACGCGTATGGCGTACCCTCGGGCAGCTCGGCGGCGCGGACGTGGTCGAGGACGCGGTCCGTACGCGCCGGTCCGTCGCCGCCGGCGCTGTGGCCGCCATAGCCGTGGCCGTCGCCGTCCCGGACGAGCCAGGTGATCTCGGCGTCGGCGAGCGTGGGCAGCACGATGCGGTCGTCCGCGTGCGGGACCTCGATCCACGCCCGGACCTTGCGGTCGCGCGGCATCCGGTCGAGGATCGCCGCCGCCGCGGGCAGTGCGGTCTCGTCCGCGAACAGCAGGACCCAGTCGGCGTCCTGAGGCGGGCGGAAGCGCACCGCGGTGTTGTCCGCGACGGCCGGTCCGAGCACCTTCACCCGGTCGCCGGCCACGGCCCGGCCCGCCCAGCGGGAGGCCGGGCCTGTCTCTCCATGCAGGGCGAAGTCGATGTCGACCTCGTCCTGCGGCTCGCGGCGCTGCTCGCTGACCGTGTACGAGCGCATGACCGCCCGCTCGTCCGCGGGCAGCGCCCGCCACGCGGCGAACCATCCCTCGCCCGCCTCCACCGGTACGACCGGGGCGTCCTGGTGCGGATGCGGCAGGAACAGCGAGAGGCTCTGGTCGTAACCGCCGGCGGCGAAGTCCTTCAACTCCTCGCCGCCGAAGGTGATCCGGATCAGTGAGTGGCCGAGGCGACGCGTCCGTACGACCCGCAGGTCGAAGAAGCGGAACGGCGCGATCGCCGGGGCGGGGGCGGGGACGGTCATGCGGAGGGTCCTCCCTCGGCTGGTTGGCGAGGCTGCCTTGGTCGGCCTGGCGCCTGGTCGGCCTGGACGCCCTGGTCGGCCAGGCTGCCCTGGCTGTCGCGATGGGCGCGGCGTCAGCTGACCTTCTTGGCCTTCTTGATGGCCTCGGCGAGCTCCTCGAGGATCGGCGCGCACTTGGCGTACGAGAAGATCGGCTCGGTGACACGCGGGGTGATCTGACCGGCCTTCACGGCGGGCAGCTGGGCCCAGGTGGGCTTCGCCTTGAGCGCCTCGGGCTGGAGCTGCGAGGTGCGGTTGTCGAGCATGATCAGATCGGCCTTGTACTTGTCCGCGTTCTCCCAGCTGAGGCTCTCGAAGAAGCCGCCGGCGTCGAGCTTCGTCGGGACGACGAACGTGACGCCCAGCTCCTCGAAGTACTTGAGGTCGGCCGAGGTCTTCGGGGTGGAGACGTAGAACAGGTCGGCGGCGGCGGAGCCGGCGAGGACCTTGATGCCGGGGTTGGCCTTGGCGGCCTCACGGAGGGTCGCGGCCGCCTTCTCGAAGCGGGCCTTCGCGTCGACGGCGGCCTTGGCGTTCAGGTCACCGCCCAGGGACTTGGCGAGCTCGGCGGTGCGCTCCAGCGGCTTGGTCAGCGAGACGTCGCCGCCGACGGCGATGGCGACGCTGGGGGCGAGCTTGAGGATCTTGTCCTTCGACTCGTCCGGCACGTACCAAAGTGCGTCCTTCTCCCAGGTGTTGGTGATCAGGACGTCGGGCGCGAGGGCGGCGTACTTCTCGACGTTGAACTCGCCCCAGACGTTGCCGAGGATCTCGACCTTGGAGATGTCGAGGTCGCCGGCCTGGACGTCCGGCTTGCCGTCCTTCAGCTTCGTCGGGCCGAAGACGCCCTTGACCTCGACGCCGTAGTCGTGCAGCGCGGCGGCCGTACCGATGAACGCGACGATGTTCTTCGGGGTGCTCTTGGTGCTCGCGGTCTGGCCCCGGTCGTCCTTGAAGGACCACGGCCCGGACTTGCCGGCACCCTTGTCCGAGCCCTTCTTGGTGTCGCTGTCGCCACACGCGACGAGCAGCGCACCAAGACCGAGGGCGCCGCCGGCGGCAAGCAGGCCGCGACGGGAGAGGTGAGAAGCTCTGGCGTGATCCATGGGGTGTCTGCTTTCGTACGTGCGGGGGTTCCAGCCGCCGGTCAAGTTTCGAAGGTAGGTTAGCCTAACCTCACCACTTGTCCAGCGAGGGGTCCACGGATCACGGCGCACGGCTGTGTGGCGACCTGTGTGACGACTCTGAGAGGGCGGTTTGCGAGTTGATGTCCGGTTCATCGTTGGGCTTGGGTGAGAGGTGTTGCTCGGTCACCCGCGCCGGAGAAGAGCGTGAAGCGGCCCGCCAGGGCTTCATCAACAACCTCAGCGCCGTCGCCGATATCCCCGGCTGAGCTGCACCCTTGACCTCAACCTTGGCTTAGGTACAACACTTGGCGCATGGAGATCACAAACAGCAGCACCATTCTCTTCCGCAACACCATGCGCATCACCGACGGCCACCTCGACGGCTTCCGGCACGCCATCGCGCAGGCGGTGGCATTCGCTCAAGAGCACGGCCCCCAGCTCATGGTGGAGGTCTTCATCGACGAAGAGCGGATGCTGGCGCACAGCTTCCAGCTCTACCGCGACTCCGATGCCATCCGCGCCCACTGGCGGCTGTCCGACCCGTACATCCGCGAGGTGATGGAGCACTGCACCGTGCAGCACTTCGAGATATTCGGTGAACCGGACCACGACATCGTGGCGGCCTTCAAGACCCCCGACGGCGAATCCTTCCCCTTCACCATCTCGCCCCGCCTCGCCGGCTTCAACCATCTTGAGATGCCTGGCCGGGGTGAATCACCCTCTTAGAGGCGGTTCGTGAGTTGATGTCAGGTTTCGGGATAGTAATACGTCGCACTCCTCGGCGGCAGTTCGTTCGGGAGGTAGGCCCACTGGCAGCCCGTCCGGCCCCCGCCACCCCAACAGACCACCGGCTGCGGACCAGCGGATTCCGCCCTCACCCACACCATCAGGCGACGACAGAAACACTCAAAGACTCACGAACCGCGCTCTGAGACGACGACCGCCCCCAGGACGCCGCCGCGTATGCGGCTGACGGCTGGGGGCGGTTGCGTCGCGCGTGGTCAGCGCGGCGGGATGGTCACGTGCAGTACGGCGTCAGGACCGTGTAGCCCACCCAGACCTGGCCGTGGTAGTTGATGTTGGTGGTGTCTCCGCCCGTGCCGGCCGTGCGGCTGGACCACACAGGGCGGTAACTCCCGTTGTAGATCACCAGGTTCCCGTCGTGCTGGTACTCGACGAAGCGGCCGCCGCTGCCTTGGGTGTTCGAGGCCCAGCAGACCCTGCGTCCCTGCGGTCCGTAGGCGTAGAGCACCAGGTTGCCGTCGCCCTGCATGACGAACTCGGCGTCGTTGATGCCGGCGACCTCCCGCCAGATGCGCTCACCGTTGTAGAGCCGTTCGCCCTTCTTCAGGTAGGACGAGCCGGCCCCGGCCTGGGCCGGGGTACCGGAGGCGACGGTCAGGCCGAGGCCCATGGCAACCGCGGCCAATAAGCTGACGAGCTTGATTCGGTGTCGGGCAGTCATCAGTGTGTTCCCCCTCTTGGTGTAGGCGGTGGAATCATCACAGAGGCAGACCGGGCCGTACCGGGAAACTCATCGCTCTCGGCGGATGGTCCAAGAAAATCAAGCCGCCCCCGCCCACCGGCCGACGCGGGGCTCAGAACCGCGGTCAGGTCAGGGCGCGCAGGTCGAATCTACGGGAATGCGTCTCAAGCCCGGATGGAGCCAGATGTCACGGCCTCGGTGCTCGGACAGCCCGGCCGGCAGGATTGGCCGGGCGGCCGTGTGGGCGCGGGTTACGCGCACGGCCGCCCGGTACAACCGCCGTCAGGCCGGGAGGCCCAGTTCTCGGGCGATCAGCATGCGCTGGACCTCGCTCGTGCCCTCGCCGATCTCCAGGATCTTCGAGTCGCGCCACATGCGGGCCACCGGGTACTCGTTCATGAAGCCGTAGCCGCCGTGGATCTGGGTGGCCTCGCGGGCGTTGTCCACCGCCACCGTGGAGGAGTAGAGCTTCGCGAGCGCCGCCTCCTTCTTGAACGGCTCCCCGTGGACCAGGCGGGAGGCCGCGTCCCGCCAGGAGATACGGGCCGTGTGCGCGCGCATCTCCATGTCCGCCAGCTTGAACTGGATGGCCTGGTTCTCGCCGATCGCGCGGCCGAACGCGTGGCGTTCCCGCGCGTACTTCAGTGACTCGTCCACGCAGCCCTGCGCCAGGCCCGTCGCCAGCGCCGAGATCGCGATGCGGCCCTCGTCGAGGATGCGCAGGAACTGCGCGTAGCCGCGGCCCTCCTCGCCGAGGAGGTTGGCGAGCGGCACGCGGACGTCGGAGAAGGACAGCTCGCGGGTGTCCGAGGCGTTCCAGCCGACCTTGGAGTACGGGGCGGCCACCGTGAAGCCCGGGGTGCCGGACGGGACGATGATCGAGGAGATTTCCGGGCGGCCGTCAGCCTTGCGGCCGGTGACCGCGGTGACCGTGACCAGGCCGGTGATGTCCGTACCCGAGTTGGTGATGAAGCACTTCGAGCCGTTGATGACCCACTCGTCGCCGTCCCGGACGGCGGTCGTCTTCGTACCGCCCGCGTCCGAGCCGCAGTCCGGCTCGGTCAGCCCGAACGCGCCCAGCAGTTCGCCCGAGCACAGGCGCGGCAGCCACTCGCGCTTCTGCTCCTCCGTGCCGAAGCGGTAGATGGGCATCGCGCCGAGGGACACGCCGGCTTCGAGCGTGATGGCGACGGAGGAGTCGACCCGGGCCAGCTCTTCCAGCGCGATGCCGAGGGCGAGGTAGTCGCCGCCCATGCCGCCGTACTCCTCGGGGAAGGGCAGGCCGAACAGGCCCATGCGGCCCATCTCGCGGACGATCTCGTACGGGAACTCGTGGCGCTCGTAGAAGTCGCCGATCTTCGGCGCGACGACGTCGTGCGCGAACTCCTCGACCGTACGGCGGAGTTCCTCGTGCTCGGGGGAGAGGCGGTGGTCGAGGGACATGGCTAGGACTCCTTGTGGGACAGGGCACGGACAGTGCGGGAAGGGCTGGGTCGGCCCAGTTGTTCGGCCATCCACGCGCTGGTGGCGGTGAGGCGGCCGAGGTCGACCCCGGTTTCTATGCCGAGGCCATGGAGCATCCACACGAGGTCTTCGGTGGCGAGGTTTCCGGTGGCGCTCTTCGCGTACGGGCAGCCGCCCAGGCCGCCCGCGGACGCGTCCACGGTGGTCACTCCGTGCTGGAGCGCGGCGAGGGTGTTGGCGAGGGCCTGGCCGTAGGTGTCGTGGAAGTGCACACCGATGGCGGAGGTGGGTACGCCGTCGTCGTTGAGGGCGGCGAGGAGGGCGAGGACGTGGCCGGGTGTGGCGACCCCGATGGTGTCGCCGAGGCTCAGCTCGTCGCAGCCGAGGTCCATGAGCTGCTTGGCGACCCGGACGACCTGATGGACCGGAACGGGTCCCTCCCACGGGTCGCCGAAGCACATCGAGAGGTAACCGCGGACGTGGATCTTGTCCTCGCGGGCCTGGGCGACGACCGGCTCGAACATGGCGAGCGACTCGGCGACCGTCCGGTTGAGGTTGCGCGTCGCGAAGGTCTCGGTCGCGCTCCCGAACACCGCGATGCGGCGCGCGCCGAGGGCGGTGGCGCGGTCGAGGCCGCGGGCGTTCGGGACCAGGACGGGGAGGGCGGCGCCGAGTCCGTCCAGCATCGGGAACAGCTGTTCCGCGTCGGCCAGTTGGGGCACCCACTTGGGGTGCACGAAGCTGGTCGCCTCGATGGTGGAGAGACCGGCGCCGGCGAGGCGGCGGATGAACTCGGCCTTGATCTCGGTCGGCACGACGGTCTGTTCGTTCTGCAGGCCGTCGCGCGGGCCGACTTCGTGGATGCGGATGCGGGGCGGCAGGTCCCGCGCGGGGAACTCCATGGGCAGGCCGTCGGTCATGACGAGGCCTCCTCGGATGCCTCAGGTGTCTCGTGCGGGGCGACCACGGCCAGGACCTGGTCCATGGCGACGGTGCTGCCCGGGGTGACGTCCAGTTCGGTTACGGTGCCGGCGTGCGGGGCGGAGATGAGGTGCTCCATCTTCATCGCCTCGACGACCAGGAGGCCCTGACCGGCGGTGACGTCGTCGCCGACGGCGACCTTCACGACGGTGACGGTGCCGGGCATGGGGGCGGTGAGCGAGTCCACGCCCGCCGCCCGGCCCGCGCCGGCGAGTGCGGCGGCGACGGGGTCGTGGTCCTGCACGTGCCAGCTGTCGCCGTCGCGGCCGAGCCAGACGCCGTCCGGCGAGGGGGTGTGGCTGAAGGTGTGGGTGACGCCGCCCCATTCGATGCCGATGCCGATGCTCACGCGGGCGGGGGGCTGTTCCCCCACCCCGCCCCTTCCCGAAACCGGGGGAAGACCCCCGGCCCCCCGGGGCGGCAGCTGCGCGCCGCCCACCAGGCGGGCCCGTCGCGGTGCGGCTTCGCCCCCCGCAGGTCCCCCTGCGGGATTCGCGCCGGCCCCGGCGGGCTCGGTGCCGGGAGTCGCCTCGGCAGTCCGGGGTACGTCCCCGAGCAGGATCTCCGTGCCCTCCGCTCCGTCGCGCAGGCGGATCGTCACCGGGTCGTGGCCCGGTACGCGTACGTGGTGGACCGTCCAGGCGGGGGTGCCGCCCAGGCGCCAGCCGCTCGCGACCGAGAAGGGGTCCACCCAGCCGGTCGTGCCCATGGCCGGGGCGGCCCGCAGTAGTGCCGCCGCCGCGTACACCTCCTCCGGGACCCCGGTGGGCACCAGGTCGTCCGCGTCGCGCTCCACCAGGCCCGTGTCCAGGTCGCCAGAGACCACCGACGGGTGAGCCAGCAGGCGGCGCAGGAAGCCCGCGTTCGTCGGGACGCCCAGGGTGACCGTCTCCGCCAGGGCCGCGCGCAGCTTGCGCAGGGCCGTGGGGCGGTCCGCGGCGTGGACGATGACCTTGGACAGCATCGGGTCGTACAGGCTCCCGACCTCGGTGCCCTCGGTGAGGCCCGAGTCCGTCCGTACGCCCGGTCCCTGCGGCTCGTGCAGCGCCAGCACCGTGCCGCCCGACGGCAGGAAGCCGCGGGACGGGTCCTCCGCGCAGATCCGTGCCTCGATGGCGTGGCCGGTGAGGGTGATGTCCGCCTGGGAGAAGGGCAGTCGCTCACCCGCCGCGACCCGCAGCTGCCACTCGACCAGGTCCAGCCCTGTGATCAGTTCGGTCACCGGGTGCTCGACCTGGAGCCGGGTGTTCATCTCCATGAAGTAGTACGACGCGGGGTCGTTGCCCGGGACGATGAACTCCACCGTCCCCGCCCCCCGGTACCCGCACGAGCGCGCCGCCTGCACCGCCGCCTCGCCCATCGCCGCGCGCGTGGCCTCGTCCAGCAGGACCGACGGCGCCTCCTCGATGATCTTCTGGTGCCGGCGCTGGAGGGAGCACTCGCGTTCGCCGAGGTGCACGACGTTGCCGTGTGCGTCCGCCAGGACCTGGATCTCGATATGGCGGGGCCGGTCGACCCACCGCTCCACCAGCAGTGTGTCGTCACCGAAGGAGCCGCGCGCCTCGCGCCGGGCGGCGGCGATCTCCTCCGCCAGCACGTCCTCGTCGCGGACCAGCCGCATGCCCTTCCCGCCGCCGCCCGCCGAGGGCTTCAGCAGGACCGGCATGCCGATCTTCCGGGCCGCGGCGGCCAGTTCGTCGTCGGTCAGCCCGCTGCCGGACGAGCCGGGGACCACCGGCACGCCGGCCGCCCGGACCGTCTCCTTGGCCCGGATCTTGTCGCCCATCAGGGAGATGGCCCCGGGCGGCGGGCCGATGAAGGTCAGTCCGGCGTCCGCGCACGCCCGCGCGAACGCCGCGTTCTCGGCGAGGAAGCCGTACCCCGGGTGGACGGCCTGCGCGCCGGAGCGGCGGGCGGCCTCCAGCAGCCGGTCGATCGACAGGTAGCTCTCGGCGGCCGCCGCCGGGCCGATCCGTACCGCCGTGTCGGCCTCCCGTACATGCCGGGCGTCGGCGTCCGCGTCGCTGAAGACCGCGACCGAGCGGATGCCCTGCTCCCGCAGGGTGCGGATGACGCGGACCGCGATCTCCCCGCGGTTGGCGACCAGAACAGTGCTGAACATCAAGGTCCTCACATCCGGAAGACGCCGTAGCCGGGCTCACCCAGCGGCGCGTTGGCGCAGGCGGTCAGGGCCAGACCCACCACCTGGCGGGTCTCCAGCGGGTCGATCACGCCGTCGTCCCAGAGCCGGGCGGTCGCGTAGTAGGCGTTGCCCTGCTGCTCGTACTGGGCGCGGATCGGGTCCTTGAAGGCCTCTTCCTCCTCCGCCGGCCAGTCCTCGCCGCGCGCCTCGATCTGGTCGCGCTTGACGGTCGCGAGCACCGAGGCGGCCTGCTCGCCGCCCATCACCGAGATCTTGGCGTTGGGCCACATCCACAGGAAGCGGGGCGAGTAGGCCCGCCCGCACATCGAGTAGTTGCCCGCGCCGTACGACCCGCCGACAACCACCGTCAGCTTCGGGACGCGCGTGCACGCCACCGCCGTCACCATCTTGGCGCCGTGCTTGGCGATGCCGCCCGCCTCGTAGTCCCGGCCGACCATGAAGCCGGAGATGTTCTGCAGGAAGAGCAGCGGGATGCCGCGCTGGTCGCACAGCTCGATGAAGTGCGCGCCCTTCTGGGCGGATTCGGCGAAGAGGATGCCGTTGTTGGCGACGATGCCGACCGGGTGGCCGTGGATCCGGGCGAAGCCGGTGACCAGGGTGGTCCCGAACTCGGCCTTGAACTCCGCGAACCGCGAGCCGTCGACGACACGGGCGATCACTTCCCGTACGTCGTAGGGCGTACGGGAGTCGACCGGCACCGCGCCGTACAGCCCGGCCGGGTCGGCCTTCGGCTCCTCCACCGGCTCGACGGACCAGGGCAGTGCGCCGCGTCCGGGCAGGGTCGAGACGATCGTACGGACGATCCGCAGCGCGTGCGCGTCGTCCTCCGCGAGGTGGTCCGTGACGCCCGAGACGCGGGAGTGGACATCGCCGCCGCCGAGCTCCTCGGCGGTGACGACCTCGCCGGTGGCCGCCTTCACCAGCGGCGGGCCGCCGAGGAAGATCGTGCCCTGGTTGCGCACGATCACCGCCTCGTCGCTCATCGCCGGGACGTACGCGCCGCCCGCCGTGCAGGAGCCGAGCACCGCCGCGATCTGCGGGATGCCGGCGCCGGACATCCGGGCCTGGTTGTAGAAGATCCGGCCGAAGTGCTCGCGGTCGGGGAAGACCTCGTCCTGCATCGGCAGGAAGGCGCCGCCGGAGTCGACCAGGTAGAGGCAGGGCAGCCGGTTCTCCAGCGCCACCTCCTGGGCGCGCAGGTGCTTCTTGACCGTCATCGGGTAGTACGTGCCGCCCTTGACCGTGGCGTCATTGGCGACGATCACCACCTCGCGGCCGCTGACCCGCCCGATGCCGGCGATCACGCCCGCCGCCGGGGCCGCCCCGCCGTACATCCCCTCGGCGGCCAGGGGGGCCAGCTCCAGGAAGGGCGAGCCGGGGTCGAGGAGGGCGTCCACCCGGTCCCTCGGCAGCAGCTTTCCGCGGGCCGTGTGCCGGGCGCGGGCCTTCTCGCCGCCGCCCAGCCGGGCCGCCGCCAGCCGGGCCCGCAGGCCCTCGGACAGCTCCTGGTGGGCGGCCTCGTTGACCCGCCAGGCCTCGGACGCCGGATCGGCGGCGCTCGCCAGCACTGGTGCCTGCTGCATCCCTCGAGCTCCCTTGCTCGGTTAATGAGCGTTAACGTTGTTTCGCTCAGGTTAACGACCGCTAACAGCCCTGTCTAGAATGAATTCCTATGAGCACCAGGACCGCGGCCCCGACCCGCCGTGAGCAGATCCTCAGGGAAGCCGCCCGCCTCTTCGCCGAGCGCGGCTTCCACGGCGTCGGCGTGGACGAGATAGGGGCCGCCGTGGGCATCAGCGGCCCTGGTCTCTACCGCCACTTCCCGGGCAAGGACGCGATGCTCGCCGAGCTGCTCGTCGGCATCAGCGACCGGCTGCTCACCGGCGGCAAGTACCGGGTGGCGGAGGCGGACGGCAACCCCGAGTCCGTACTCGCCTCACTCATCGACGGGCACATCGACTTCGCCCTCGACGACCGCCCGCTCATCACTCTCCACGACCGCGAGCTGGACCGCCTCCGGGACAGCGACCGCAAGCTGGTGCGCCAGCTCCAGCGGCAGTACGTCGAGCTGTGGGTGGCGGCCGTCCGGGAGATCCACCCCGACGTGCCGGAAGCCCAGGCCAGGGCCGCCGTGCACGCCGTGTTCGGGCTGCTGAACTCCACCCCGCACCTTGGTTCGTACGGCAGCGGCCTGCCCGGCCGGGCCGCCACCGAGACGCTGCTGCGCCGCCTGGCGCACGGCGCGTTCGGGGCCCTGACGGACGGGCAGGAGCCGTCCAGCGTTCGGGACGCCCGGCCCGCCGGTGGTCGCTGACGGCACAATGGGCGCATGCCGATACCCAGCCGTGCCGCCCTTGTCGACCACCTCGTCCGCACCCGTATCGCCGGTGATGTCGCCACCCCCCGCGACAACAACCTCTCCCACTACCGCAAGCTCGCGAACGGCGACCGCCACTACTGGCTCGGCCTGGAGCTCGGCGACCGCTGGACCGACGAGCAGGACGTCCTCGCCGTCATGGCCGAGCGCTGCGGCGTCAACGACGACCCGCAGCACCGCTTCGGCCAGGACACCATTGACCCCGAGCTGACGGTCGACGCCCTGGAGCGGATGGCGGCGCGGCTGCGCAAGGCCGCCGCGGGCAAGGAGCGCGTCCTGTTCGCCACCGGCCACCCCGGCGGCCTGCTGGACGTGCACCGTGCCACGGCCGCCGCGCTGCGGGCCGCCGGCTGCGAGATCATGGTGATCCCCTCGGGTCTGACGGCGGACGAGGGCTATGTGTTCCAGTTCGCGGACGTCGCGGTGCTGGAGCGCGGCGCGACCCTGTGGCACACGCACTCACCCCGGCCGATGGCGGCGATCCTGGACGGCCTCGCGGCCGAGGGCCGCCCGCAGCCCGACCTGGTGGTCGCCGACCACGGCTGGGCGGGCTGCGCGGGCCAGCGCGGGATCGACGCGGTCGGGTACGCGGACAGCAACGACCCGGCGCTGTTCCTCGGCGAGGCGGAGGGCACGCTCCAGGTGACGGTGCCGCTGGACGACCACGTCACCGACCCGCGCTTCTACGACCCGCTGACGGCGTACCTGCTGGACGCGGCGGGGCTGCTCTGAGGCCGTCCGTCAGGTCACCTCAGGGCGTGCGGGCCAGCCGGGTGCCGGTGGTCTTCAGCAGCGGACGGATGTCCGTGAAGTACACCCGCCAGGAGCAGGCCCGGCCAGTACCGCTGGGCAGCCCGGTGCAGGCGACCGGCTGCTGCCGGTCGTACGCGGAGATCATGCCGTGTGCGGTGACCCGCCCGGACTTCCCCCGGCCCGAGTACACCGGTCCTCCGCTGTCGCCGTTGCCCGCGGCGGCCTCCCGGGCGGTCTGTTCGGCTTCCACCTGGTGCGGGACCTTCACGCCGCCGATGGTCAGCACCACGCCGACCTTGGTGACCTTGAGGCCGCAGTGGGTCCCGGACACTGCACCCGAGGCGCACACGTACTGGCCGACCACCGGGGAGCGGCTGCCCGACACCCGGCGGGCGACCTCGTCGACGCCGTCCAGGTTCTCCGTCACCGCGCCGTGCCACACCTTGCCGGACCCGTCCGCCGCGACGACCAGGGCGTCGGCGGCCGGGTGACGTGCGACGGCGTTGCCGATGTACTCGCCGTCGCCGTTGTACCAGGGGCTTCCCACGGCTCCGCAGTGGCCCGCGGTGAGCAGCCGGCGCTGTCCGGTGCGGCGCTCCACCACACCGAACCCGACGGTGCACGTCTCCGCCTCACTGATGATCAGTGCTCCGCCGGTCACGGGTGTGGCGTCCGTGGCCCGGCCCGCGGGCCGGGGGCCGGGACCGTGCTCCACGGTGACCGGCACGCCCGCGGCCGGTACCCCGGTGGCCGGGGCGTCCGAGGCGGTCCGGCGCCCGCCCTCCACCCGTACGCGCAGACCGGTTCCGTCGGGCAGGGGAGCGGCCGAGACGACCCGGCCACCACCCGTGGCGGCCGTCTCCAGGACGCGGTGCGCCTCGTACTCCAGCCGGGCGAGTGAGTACGGCGCGGAGCGGACGTGGACGCGCACCTCGGGGGTGCTGAGTGAGCTGTTCAGGTCCCGTACGGCCGCGGGGAGTGCGCCGTGCCAGTACAGGTGGAGTGCCGAGCGGTCCGGGTCGATGGTCAGACCGGCGAAGCCCGGCCCCGCGGAACCCGCGGCTTCCCGGATGCGGTCCGAGGCTGCCAGCAACGGTTCCTGGCGGTCCATCAGAATCGGTGTGCCAACCGCTGGTTGGGAGGATTCGGCGGATTCTGCGGCCAGGGACGGCGCGGGGACCGAGGCCGCGAGCAGCAGCGCGAGACCGGCGGGAATCAGGGCATGACGAAGGGAGGGGCGTATCACAACGGCTTCCTTGAGGTGAGGGAACGTGAGCGAGGTGCGGTGGGTCAGCTGCGTGCGGACGTCAGCCGCGCTGAAGCGCCCAGGCCCGGAATCCGGCCCAGGCGGCGAGTCCCGCCGTGGCCGACAGCAGGTAGAGGAGGACAGCGACCACGGACCACCCAGGGGGTTCGTCACGCAGCAGCAGCGTCACCACCGGGAACAGGACGAGCAGCGCCACCGCCGGGCCCCGCAGATACCAGACGGCCAGGTTCACCGGGGCGGTGTTGCCGAGCGGAGTCTCCGCGCCCACCAGCAGTTCCACGGGCAGCGTCCCCCGGCAGGCGGAGACCAGGCCCGCCGCCACCAGCCCCGGAAGGCACAGGACCAGGGCCGCCACAGGCAGTACGGCGAGGCCGAGACCGGCGGTCACCCCGCAGGCCGCGGCTCCCGCGGTGAGCAGGGTGGCGACGGGCAGCAGCGCATGCCGCAGCACGACCCCGGCGAGCGGCCAGGGCAGCCGGCCCGAGCGGGCGGGATCGTCGCCGTCCAGCCTCGCGGCCTCCAGCAGTGCCCCCGCCGCGGCGTATCCGCCGGCCAGTGCGGCGACCACCGCGAGAGAGCGGAAGCCTCCCGAGAGCCGGTCCGCCAGGGTGACGGCGGCGCAGCCCGCCGCCAGCCAGAGTGCCGACCAGCCCAGTGCGGCGGGCCGGGACAGCCAGTGCACCAGGGTGCGCCAGGGGACGATCAGACGCGGGTCGCGCGGCGGGCGCGGCGCCGGCGGCCGGCCGGAACGCCGGCCCGGCAGGCCGGGCCCGCTCACCTGGACGCGTGCCTGCCGGAAGTTCATGGTGACCATCGCGGCGGACACCGCGGCAGCGGTACGTGCCCGCTCCTGAAGGGTCAGGGTGGACAGCGCGGCGACCCGGCGATCGGCCAGACGCAGCACGGCCCACGCGCAGCCGACGAGCAGCACCGCCGCGACTGGTGCGCCGGGCCGCTCCACCCCGCAGGCGGCGGCCCAGAGCTGGGCCGCCCACCCCCACGGACCCGACCAGAGCAGGACGGCCTCCGGCCACGCCGGCACGGGCGAGACCGTGCCCCTGGCCACCGCCAGACCCGAGGCGAGTGCCGCGCCCGCCGTCAGGACACCCGGCGGCAGCCGTAACGTACCGGGCGGCCTCCGGCACGCGAGCAGCCCGGCCAGACCGGTGCCCAGGGCGGCGAACGCGCCTCCCGCGACGGCGGCGGCGGCAAGACTCCCGGTGCCGACATCGCCCGCCACCACGAGCCGGCCGAAGTACGCGCCGACCGTGCAGAGCGCCGCGGCCGCACCGGCGTGGATCAGTGCCGTGCGGCGGAAGCGCGGCCGCAGCAGCCTCGCTCGCGCCACCGGGGTCGGCAGCAGCCAGGTCACGGTGGCGGCGTCCAGCAGTACCGGGCCCCCCCACCGTGCCGCGCCCGTGACCAGCCGTAGCCAGCCCAGCGCCGTCGCCGTGGCCACACCGGGCAGTACGGCCTGCATCCGGGACGCCCGCGGCTCCAGCGGTCCGTCCGCGGAGCCCGCCATGATCACCGCATGCGGTACGAGGTAGAGCCCCCCGAGCAGCAGTACGACGTAGGCATGGAAGGCGATGTCGCGGCGGGAGCGCCGGCGGTGCTGCCGGCGGGCCCGGTGCAGCGCGGTGAGAGCCGCGTCGCTCACAGGGTGGCCTCCGCGAGCACCCGGCCGGGCGGTCCCTGGGCGATCAGGCGGCCCTCTTCGAGGAGGAGCAGGCGGTCCGCGACCTCCTCGGCCAGTTTCCCGTCATGAGTGGCGAACAGCACTGCCGTGCCGCGTTCGCGCTCCTCCCGGAGCTGTCGGCCCAGCGCGGCCCGCGAGCCCGGGTCGAGCCGCTGTTCGGGCTCGTCGAGCACCAGCAGGTCGCGAGGACGCACCAGCGCGGAGGCCAGCAGCAGCTGCTGTGCCTTGCCGGAGGAGAGCGCCGCCGGCCGCAGATCCGCATGGTCCGTCAGCCGGGTGCGTGCCAGCGCGACGGCCACGCGGGCATCGGTCTCCTCGCGTGCACCGTGGGCGATCGCGACCAGCTCAAGATGTTGACGTACCGTCAAGTCCGGGTAGAACGCGGGACCGTCCGAGACCACCGCGATCCGTGCCCGTGTCCGCGGCTCGCTGTCGTCGACCGGGACGCCGGCGAAGGACACCGTTCCGGTCGTCGGCCGTTCCCTGCCGACGGCGATGCGCAGCAGAGTGGACTTGCCCGAGCCGTTGGCGCCCATGAGAGCGACGCACTCCCCGGGACGCACCTCCAGATCCAGCGGGTGCAGCACTGTCATCTCACCGTACTGCTGTCCCACACCGGCGAGTTCGAGGCCCGGCAGCGGTGTCACCGGCGGTTCCATCCCCGTACGACGCAGTACGCCCCGGCCGAGAGCACCAGGAAGAACCCGCCCCGCAGCAGGAGGGTGAGATACAGCCGCATGTCGTCGGAGAAGCTGTCGGACCGGGTCTGCGCGTAGAAGAGCAGAGCGCAGCTCAGCACGATGAGAGCGGCGCCGCCCGCGATCCACAGGCCTCGGACGGCCGGTCCCGCGGGAGTGTTCTTTCGGTCGGTCGGGGAGTGGTCTGCCACGGCGGTTCTGCCTCTCGGTTCTGTGTGGGGGGTGACCGGGGATACGGGCGGCCCGGTGCGGATGCTCAGACGGGACGGGTGCTCAGACGGGACGGACGACCGGATCGTCCAGATAGCCGGAGGCCTGGAGCCGGAACAGCTTGGCGTACGTCCCGTCCAGGTCCATCAGTTCGTGGTGCGTGCCCTGCTCCAGCACCCGGCCCTGGTCCAGGACGACGATGTGGTCGGCGACCCGGACCGTGGAGAAGCGGTGGGCGATGAGCAGGGTGGTCGCCTGGCCGGCGATCTCCCGCAGCCGTTCGAAGATCTGGGCCTCCGCCGCCGCGTCGATGGACGCGGTGGGCTCGTCCAGGACCATCACGGGGGCGCCGCGCAGGAACGCCCGGGCCAGCGCCACCTTCTGCCACTGTCCGCCCGAGAGCTGTCTGCCGCCCTCGAACCAGCGGCCCAACGGGGTGTCCAGGCCGTCCGGGAGCCGGTCCAGGAACTCTCCCGCGTCCGCCTGCTCAGCGGCCCGGCGGATCTTCTTCTCGTCGTCGAGGTCGTCGACGCGGGCGTAGCCGATGTTGGCGCGCGCCGAATCCTCGTAGCGGACGAAGTCCTGGAAGATGACCCCGATGCTGCGGCGCAGCTGCTCCAGGTCGTACTCCTCCACCGGATGCCCGTCGATCAGGATGCGGCCGGAGTCCGGCTCGTACAGCCGGGACAGCAGCTTCACCAGGGTGGTCTTGCCCGCGCCGTTCTGGCCGACCAGCGCGACACAGCGGCCGGCCGGCAGGGTGAGACTGAAGTCCTCGAGGACCGGGGCGCTCCCGCCTGGATAGCTGAACGTGACGTCGCGGAACTCGATGCCGTGGGTGAGCCGTTCGGGGAACGGGCGCGAACCGCTGCGCAGCGTGCGCTCGGGGGTGTCGAGGAACGTGAAGAGGTTGCCGAGGAAGAGATTGTGTTCGTACAGCTCCCCGAAGCCGGCGAACAGGCTCTGTGCCGAGGCCTGCACCACGGTGATCGCCGCGACATAGCCCGCGAACTGGCCGATCTGCCCGCTCTCCACGGTGCTGCCGACCGCGAAGAGCACCGCGCCGCCGGACGCGGCGACACTGAACAGTCCCAGCAGGGCGTTGGCCGTGGACTGCTTGCGGGCCAGCGACCGGTCCACCGCGTAGAAGCGGCCGATCATCCGGCGGTAGCGGTCGAGGAAGAAGCCGCCCAGGGAGAACAGCCGGGTCTCCTTGTACGTACGGTCGTTGGTGACCAGGTACTGGAGGTAGCTGGCACGGCGGCGGTCGGCAGCCCGCTCGTTCTCCACCTTCCACGTCATGCGGCTGTAGAACATGGTGGCCAGGACCGAGGGAATCGGCGCGCAGAGCACGGCCAGTGCCACCCACGGGTCCCAGGACAGCAGAACGGCCGCCACCGACACCAGGGTCACCGCGTGGGACACCACGGCGATCAGATCGGAGAACAACTGGTAGGGCCGGTAGGCCGCTTCCCGGTTTGCGCGCTGAAGAGCGTCGTAGGTGGCCGGGTCCTCGAAGTGCTCCAGCTGGAGCCGGACCGCCTTCTCCATGATGTCCGTACTGATCCGGTTGGCCATCCGGTACTGAAGGAGCGCCTCCAGATAGTTCTGGCCGATGCCGCACAGATGGCCGGCCAGCGCGACCGCGGCGAGCAGCACTCCCACGGACAGGGCGTCGTCCAGCGCACCCGGCGTGCCGCCGACGGCGTCGGCGACATACTGGACGGCCCTGGTGGTCAACTGCACGGAGGCCGCGGGCAGCAGGGCGGTCAGCAGGGTGGTGACGACGACGCCGGTCATGTGGCCGGCGCTGACGCTCCACAGCAGCCGCAGCGTCCGGGCCCAGTGCCGGCCGGAAGCCGCGGCGGGCCCAACGGCGGGATCCGCGGCGGGTTCCACGGTGTGCACGGTCACGCCCCCCGGGTCCCGCGGCCGGCCGTGACGAGGGCCGGGCGGCGGCGGATGGCCTCCAGGGCCTGCGCCCAGAGTTCGTGGCACAGCCGCTCGCGCTCCTGTCCCATCCCCAGGAAGCGGTTGGCGCGCATATGGGCGAGGCTCGCCAGCATCCTCTGCTCATCCCCCACCAGGCGCCCCGCGCCGGCCAGTTCACGGATCAGGCCGCCCGCCTCGGCGAGCACGCTCTGCTGCCGGACGAGTATACGTTCGAGGGCGGGGGCGTACTGCCGCGCCGCGGAGTCGGGGTGGGCGTCCCACGGCACCAGTAGGTCGCACAGGGTCCGCTGGATCCGCCGGAAGTGCTTCCTGGCGCCGTCGGACAGTGCCCGGTCGGTGGGCCGGGAGTCCAGCGGGTCGGACCCCCAGTCCCGGTAGAGCGTGTGCATGGCCAGCACGCACAGCGCCTCGGCGTCGAGATCCAGACCCCCCAGGCGCCTGGCTGCGACGAGTTCGGCGCAGACGTCGCTGTCGGCCTCGAAGACCCGCTCGGCGGCGTCCATCGCCTCCGGGCCCCCGTACCGTTCCAGCTCGCGTTCGTAACCCGCCAGCACCACATCGGCGGCCAGCCCCGTCTCGATCAGTCCGTTGGCCCAGGCCAGACAGGTGGTCAGCAGGGTCGCGGCGTGCTCGTCGCGGGAAGCCCGGAAGCGGATACGCAGATGCGGCATCGGGTCGGCGTACCTCAGGAAGAACCAGCGGTCGACGAGCCCGTCGGCGCGCAGGGCTCCGACGAGTTCGCGCAGCGGCCCGGCGATCACGTCCTCGTGCCGGGTGGCGGCGCCGTACAGCTTCAGGTACGTCCACTCTCCGCCGGCCGGGTGGGAGCGCCGGCTCTCGCGCGGGGCGCGGAACCGCTGCACGAGATCGGTGATCCCGGCGGTGGATTCCACGCCGGGCGCGCGGCCGGGTCCGGCCGGGAGACGGGTGGGCACGGCCGAGCGCCGGCTGTGCGCGGGATCGCGGCTCAGCAGGGGCACGACGACCTCGTTGAGGTAGTGGCCGCCGTCCGGGTCGCGCAACCAGCTGCCGGGGAAGCCGGGCATGGCCTCGTGGAGGGTCAGCTGTACGCGTCCTTCGCTCTTCAGCCGGGAGAGTTCCTCGCGCAGTTCGTCGGTCGCCAGCGGGTGCTCCAGGTCGAGCATCAGGCGGTTGTCCATCCAGACGAGATAGACGTACCGGGGTACGTTCCACTGGGCGCGCCAGCGGCTCACCAGAGCGTGGAACGCGTCGGCGCCGGGCAGCGGCGCCCCGGCGGCGAGGCCGAGGCGCTCCGCGGTCAGCGACCACTGCGCGGGGTGCAGTACGGCCCGCCCGCGGGTGACCCTGGGCAGGAACGGCGCGCAGGCCATCGGGCCCCAGTCGAAGCCGGCGAGCGGCGCGAAGCCGTCCTCGGACAGCTCCAGCAGCAGCCGGCAGACATTGGGCGCCTGGGTGGCGGTGAGCATATGGCTCTGGGTCACCACGAGTTCCCTGCCCAGCCGGGCGGACCGCAGGAAGAAGCGGTTCGCGGTGGCGCCGACCAGGATGTCGTCCAGCGCGATCCGGAACGCGGGCTCGACCGTGGGTGCGGTGTTGACGCAGATCTCGTGCGTGCGCAGCCGGGGGTGCAGAGCGACGTTGCCGGAACGGCCGTGCGGGTGCAGATAGTTCAGTTCGGCGAAGACCGTCCCGGGGCAGTGCTCCTCCTCCGCCCGGGCGTATCCGCGCAGGCGCTCCAGCGTCTCGTCGTCCAGCAGGTCGAAGAACCGTCCGAAGGTACGGCCGCCCTCGGCCATGCCGGCCGGGGCCAGCACCAGCCGCCAGTCGTCGCCGCGCAGCGCCTCGGCGGAGCCCGCGGCCACCTGGACGTACAGATCCAGCGCGGGCCGCACCCGCGGCTGGTGCTCACCGGCCCGCCACACCGACAGCTGTTCAAGACGCTCGTCGGTGATCTCCAGCTCGCCGGCGCCTGAGCTCAGTGCCTCGGCGGCGAGGGCGGCCAGCCGGAGTTCCCGCATCCGGTCGCGGTCCTCGCCGACCGGTGGGAGCGGGAACGCGCGGGCGGGCGCGGTGTACGGGGTGGGAGCGTCGAGCCCGGCCTCCGGGCTGAGCAGTTCCAGCAGCGGCACTTCGGAGTCGACTCCATAGCGTTCCAGGAACGCCGCGTGGTACTCCGCGATGTGCTGGGGCCGGGGCGGATGGCTGCCCAGGCGCAGCAGTGTCTCGGCCGCCTCGGCGGCCGCCGCGCCGACCTCGGCGGGCAGTCCCGTCCCGGTGACGGCCAGAGCGGTGTCCAGCTGGTACGTCTCACCGGTGTACCCGGGGGTCATCGCACGCTGGTGCGCGGTGAGATCCGTCAGCCGGGAGACGGGAGCGGTGCCGCGTCCGGCATCGATCCGCCCGGCCAGCGTGCGGACGGTGTGCAGCCCTGCGACCACGTCACGGGCCGCGGGTATCGCCTCGAGCCGCCCGGCGAGGGCGAGTTCGGGGAGTGGCTCGCTGAGAGAGGGACGCAGTTCGCTGGTCAGCGCGTGCAGATCCCACAACTGGGCGAGGAATGCGGCCGCCTTGTCATGCGTGGCGCCGGGGATGTCCCGCGCGATCCGGTCGACGATCCGGGCGTACGTCGTGCCGGGCACCCGGGCGAGACGCAGTGCCAGCTCGGCGGGCGCGGTGATCCGGAAGTCGGCCAGGCGGTTGTCCTCCTCGCCGTAGACATCGGCCACCGGGAGTACGGCCCGGTCGCCCACCCGGTAGAGCCCCGGGTTGACCGTCACCGGCAGCTGGGCCCGCACGGCCGGGTCGCTCTCGGTTTCCTTGAGCAGCGCCAGCAGCCAGCCCAGATCGGCACGGGTGCGGGTCCTGGCGACCGGGTCCCGCCCCAGCGCGAGACCGGCGTCCTCGGTGAACAGGCCGGTGGTGACGCCCGCGAAGAGACCGTACGGCGTCGGCCGGGTCGCCATGCGGGTCACATAGCGCAGCAGGGTGGAGTAGGCCCGGCGGGCGCGCTTGTCGTCCTCCGGATCCGCGGCGAGACGGCCGAGGCCGGCGGTGACGGAGGCGCTGCCGATGTGCAGGGCCTGGGCGATCCGGGGGCGTGCGGCCGCCTGCCGCAGCAGCTTCCGGCCCTCCCTGCGCAGCCGTGCCAGTCGCGCGGGCTCGCCTTCGCTCCGGCCGTCCGGTGCCGCGTCCTCGTCGCTGTTCCCGCTCGCTCCGAGGGCCAGGAACTCCTGGACGGGCAGGAGCGGGGTCCGCAGCAGGTAGAAGTCCGCGGGCCGGTACAGCGTTCCGCCGGCCGGGGACGGGCGAAGGGAGGGTCGTTCTGATGTCACGGGTGGGTGCCTCTCGGTGATCCGGCCGGTCCGTACGTCACGCGACCAGCAGGGCGCGCGTCCAGTGGGGCTCGGCCGGGCCGGCGGCGGCCCACAGCGCGAGTGCGACCCCGCCGGCGCCGGTCAGGACGCCGGGGCTGTCCAGCAGTACGCCCGGCTGCTCCAGGTCCTGCACCCCGAGGGGAAGGGCCGCGTCGCAGTGGGAGAGCAGGTGCGCGACGAGCGCGGGCAGTTCGCCGCGCGCGGCGCCGCTCGTGGTGCGGCGGGCGAACGCCGCGCAGATCACGACGAGGCCGGCGGCGCCGTGGCACAGCGTCGCGGAGGAGAAGCGGCCGGCCGCGGCGAACCGGCGGAGCACGGCGTCGAAGGCGTCGACGGCGACCGTGCGCAGCGCCGCGTCACCGAGCGCGTCGGCCGCGTCGAGCAGGGCGCAGGCCACCCCGGGGGCGCCGTAGCACCAGGCCGTGCGCGCCGGGGTGAGTCCGCTCCGCGTCTCCGCGCCGGAGGCGTCCAGCGGGATGCCGGAGGGCCAGTTGCGGCCCGAGTCGTCCTCGAAGGAGACCTCGATCAGGTAGTCCGCGATGTCGCGGACGGTTTCGGCCAGTCGGGGGGTGCGGACACCCGCGGTCAGCGCGAAGGAGAGAGCGGCGAGGATGCCGGGGATGCCGTGCGCGAGGCCCAGGTTCAGGTACCCGTGCGGGTAGGGGCCGCGGTAGTCCTCGGACGGGTAGTACCGCGGGTGTACGTACCAGGAGGGCCACCCGTCGGCCGTGCGGGACGTGGACAGCGCCACGAGTTCCGCGGTGACGGACTCGGTGGCCTGCCGTACCGCGTCCCCGGCCGGACCCGGCTCGTGCAGGGTGGGGGTGGCCGTCAGATGGGCCAGGACGCCGGAGAGGCCGGCGATCGCGTCGTACAGGTCGTAGCCCACTCCGTCGGTGGCGACCGTGTGGCCCGGCGGCAGCGCGGCGATCTGGCCGGCGAGCCGCTCGTCGAGGCTGCGCAGCAGGGCCGCGTAGCGCGGCTCGTCCCGGACGCAGTCGGCGACCGCGAGGGCCAGACCGGCCGTGCCGCCGGCCATGCCCGGCTCGTCGAGCGGGGCGTCGTGCGTGCTGCGGGCGGCGGCGGCCAGGTGATGCTGCGAGAGCTCCTCCCAGCGGCCGGCCTCGGCTGGGAGAGCCCGGGCCGCGTACCGGAACACCAGCGCGGTGCCCGCCTCGCCGGCGAGCAGCGAGGGGCCGCCCCACCCGAAGGGGTTCACGGCGTTCTTCTCGCACGATTCCAGCGCACGCCGGACTGTTTCCGGCTCGGCGAGCCGACGGGAAATCGTGCGGGCGAATTCACGCGCATTATCGGCGAGCTTTTCTGGCAGCAGGGCTTGCGAATGTGCGGGCACGGACCGGTTTTTCTCTTGGGAATCTGGAGGCCTGGAGGGGGGCGGGGGGGGGGGGGGGGGGGGGGGGGGGGGGGGGGGGGGGGGGGGGGGGGGGGGGGGGGGGGGGGGGGGGG
>NZ_JBSOPZ010000046.1:0-45507 GCF_053763515.1 Streptomyces mabaensis | reverse complement strand
AGGTGTCCCTTCAAGGCATCAAGAACTGGGGACGTTCATCCGTACGCGGGTGGGGACGTTCACGTGTACGCCGACACGGCCGACCGCCGCGGCTTCTGGGAGGAGCGGGGCTACCACAACATCGGTGACCCCTGGCGCGAGCAGCGTTACTCGTACCAGGAAGAGCCGGGGGACGGCCCGGAGCTCTGAACCCCGGACCGCCCTCAGTGGTGGTACTGGTGGACCACCGCGTGGCCCTTGCCGCGGCCGATCATCCACTTGTTCACGGGGGTGGTGATCAGGAAGGCGGCGAAGAGGGCGAAGGCGAGTACGGCCCAGAAGAACGCGTCGGAGAGGTGGGCGTCCATGGCGCCCGGCCACAGCGCGAGCACCCCGTTGTCGATCAGTTCCATCACGGCGATCGAGAGGGTGTCGGCGGCGAGCGCGACCCGGAACGCCGTCCGGAAGTCGACGCCGGCCTTGAGGATGCCGCGCAGGGTGAGCGCGTAGCCGAAGAAGAAGGCCAGGGTGATCGCGAGGATCATGGTCTGCACGTTGCCCCAGCCGAGGGCCGTGCCGATGACCATGCCGAGTACCTCGCCGATGGCGCAACCGGTGAGGCAGTGCAGCGTGGCCTTCGCGGCCATGGACCAGCTGACCTTGCCGCCGCCGTGACCCGCGTGCGCCGCGTGTCCCGCATGCGCGGCGGCCCCGTGGCCGGGTTCCGCATGGCCGGGTTCCGCATGGCCGTGTTCCGCGTGGTCGTGTTCGCCGTGCACGTGCTGGGCGTGAGCGTCGTGCTGCATGAGAGGGCCCCCAATGCCGGGTAGCGGTTCCTGCCTACAAGCAGGAACCGTATACCCCCATGGGGTATTCCTCAACGGCGTTAGAACTCGCGCAGCTCCTTCAGCCGTGCCACATCCGCCGCATGCCCTTCCTTGCCGCCCGGGGTCTCGATGATCAGCGGTACGCCCTCCGTCGCCGGATGCGAGTACAGCTCCCGGAACGGCTCCTCGCCGATGTGACCTGCGCCGATGTTCTCGTGCCGGTCCTTGTGCGCCCCGGCCACGTCCTTGGAGTCATTGGCGTGGATCAGCTTCAGCCGGCCCTCGCCGACCGTGTCGACCAGCAGATCGAGCGTCTGCTTCATCCCGCCCGGCTCGGCCAGATCGTGGCCCGCCGCGAAGATGTGGCAGGTGTCGAGACAGACGCCCAGCTTGGGGTGGGCGTCCAGCGCCTCGAAGTACGGCCCGAAGTCCCACGTGCGCGAGCAGAGCGAGAAGCCCTGGCCCGCCGTCGACTCCAGCAGCAGCTGAGGATCGTCGTCGTGCGTCAGCTCGTCGAGCAGCGGCAGCAGGTGCGCGCGTACCTGCGCGAGCGCCTCGGTACGCGGGCGGCCCCCGGTCGCCGAACCGGTGTGCACCACGACGCCGAGAGCGCCGATCTCGCGGCCGCGGCGCAGCGAATGCCGCAGTGATTCGACGGACTTCTCCACCGTGGCCTCGGTGTGCGAGCCGAAGTTGATGAGATACGGCGCGTGGATGTACGCGGGTATCCCCTCGGCGGCGCAGACCGCCCGGAACTCCTCGTCCTGGGCAGGGTTCCCGGTCGGCGTCGCCCAGCCGCGCGGATTGGCGACGAAGACCTGAACGGTCTCCGCGCCCATCTCACGGGCGTACGCGAGACCGGTCGAGGCGAGGCCCCCGGCCACCGGAACATGCCCGCCGACGGGATTGCGCAGGGTGTTCCGGGTGTGCCGGGTGTGCTCGCGCATGGTGTTCTTAAAGCCCCTTGGTCTTGATGGTGATCGTGCTGCCCTCGGGGGCCTGCGAGCCGCCCTCCACGGACTGGCTCTCGATGGTGTCGCTGAAGGACAGGAACGGGCGGTCCACCTCGACCTCGAAGCCGGCCGACTCCAGCTTGCTCCTCGCGTCGTCGACGCTCTGCCCGGTGACGTCCGGGACCGGCAGCATGCGCGGCCCCTTGGAGACGGTCAGGGTGATCGTGTCGCCGCGCGCGGCCTCGGCGCCCTCGGCGGCGGACTGCCTGGCAACCGTGCCCTGCTCCTGCGGGGAGTTGATCTGCTCGGCGGCGATCGTCACCTTGAAGCCGGCGTCCTCCAGCTCGGCCCTGGCGCCCTCGACCGGCTCGCCCACGACCCCCGGCACCTCGACCGGAGACCCCTTGCTCACGACCAGCGCCACGGCCGAGTCGGGCTTCCGCCTGGCCTCGGCCGCCGGGTCCGTACGGATCACCGAGCCCTGCGGGACCTCTTCGCTGAACTCCCGGCTGACGACGCCCGGGGCCAGCCCGATGTCCTTGAGCTCACGTTTCGCGCTCGCCAGCGGCAGGCCCGTGACGTCAGGGACCTTCACGATCTCCGGGCCACGGGAGAGGGTCAGCGTCACCGAGCCGTTGCCGCGGATGCGCGCGCCGGACGCCGGATCGCTGTTCATCACCGTGCCGCGTGCGAAGGAGTCGCTGAACCCGCGCTTGACCGCCTTCACGTCCAGCCCTGCGTCGCCGAGCCGGTTCCTGGCCTCCTGCTCGGTCTGGCCGAGGAGGCTGGGGACCCGGGTGAACTGGCCGGAGTTGATGTACCAGACGCCGGCGCCCAGCCCCAGGGCGAGCAGCACCGCGGTGATGACCGCGATCATGCCGCGCCGGGGGCGACGGAGGGCGGGACGCCTGCGGCCGGCCGGTCCCGGCGGCCCGGCGGGCGGCATCTCCAGTCGGCTGGTGTGGCTGACGTCACCGGCCTGGGAGTCGTTCCCACGGATCCGTACGGCCCGGGGGATCACGCTCGTCCGGTCCTCCGAGCCGTCATGACCCCCGGCGCGGGCCTGCGGCGGCGCCGCGTCGAGCTGCGCGTCGGTCAGGCCCGCGCGCACCTCCCGGGCGCGGCCGAGCAGCGCCACCGCGTCGTGCGGACGGATGCCGGGGTTGCGGGCGGTCGCGCCCGCGACCAGGTCGTCCAGCTCGAACGGGAGCCCGGGGACCACGGCCGACGGCGCCGGCACGTCCTCGTGCAGATGCTGGTAGAGGACCTGGGCGGGGCTGCCGCCGGTGTGCGGCTTGGCGCCGGTCAGCATCTCGTACAGGACGACGCCGCACGCGTACACGTCGACCCGGGGGTCGGCCGCGCCGCTCTCGATCTGCTCCGGGGCGAGATACGAGACGGTGCCGAGGACGGAGCCGGTGGTGCTGGTGACCGTGTCCACGGCCCGTACCAGGCCGAAGTCGGCGACCTTGACCCGGCCGTCGTCCCCTATCAGGACGTTCTCGGGCTTCATGTCGCGGTGCACGAACCCGGCCCGGTGCGCGGCGCCGAGGGCCGCGAGGACCGGCTCCAGGATGTCCAGAGCGGCCCGGGGCTGGAGCGCGCCGCGCTCGCGCAGCACGTCACGCAGGGTGCAGCCGGCGATGTACTCCATGGCCAGATAGACGTACGGGCCGTCCGTGCCCTGGTCGTACACCCCCACCACATTGGGGTGGTCGAGCCGGGCGACGGACTTGGCCTCGCGGATGAACCGGTCCACGAACGACGCGTCGGCGGCCAGCGCCGGGTGCATCACCTTCAGCGCGAGAATGCGGTCGAGACGCGTGTCCACGGCCCGGTAGACCGTGGCCATGCCGCCGACGGCGATGCGCGCGTCGATGCGGTAGCGGCCGTCGAGCACCTGCCCGACCATGGGGTCGTCTCCCCGGCCGGGGGCCGGGGAAGGGTCCTGAAGGGTCGTATCCACGCAGGAGAGTGTACGAGCGGACGCTGTGACCCCCGACCGGGCGGCGCTGTGCCCTCCGACCGGGCGGCACGGCGTCCGCCGCAGGACCGGGTCGTGTCCGCAGGCCCTGGCCGGGCTCAGAACGCCGGGCGCTCCGGGTCCAGCGCCGCCATGCCCGCCACCGGTGACGAGGCCTCCGCGAAGTGCCGGCGGGGGATCCGGCCCGCCCGGTACGCCAGCCGGCCCGCCTCCACCGCGTGCCGCATCGCCTCCGCCATCAGGACCGGCTCCTGGGCCCGGGTGACCGCCGAGGCGAGCATCACCGCCGCGCAGCCCAGCTCCATGGCGAGCGCCGCGTCGGACGCCGTGCCGGCGCCCGCGTCGAGGATGACCGGGACGGTTGCGCGCTCGGTGATCAGCTGGAAGTTGTGCGGGTTGCGGATGCCGAGGCCCGAGCCGATGGGGGAGCCGAGCGGCATGATCGCCGCGCAGCCCACGTCCTCCAGCTTGCGGGCGAGCACCGGGTCGTCGTTCGTGTACGGCAGGACCGTGAAGCCGTCGTCGACCAGGATCTCCGCCGCGTCCAGCAGCTCGACCGGATCGGGCAGCAGCGTGCGCTCGTCGGCGACGACCTCCAGCTTGATCCAGTCGGTGCCGAGCGCCTCACGGGCCAGCCGGGCGGTGAGCACGGCCTCGCCGGCGGTGAAGCAGCCCGCCGTGTTCGGCAGGACGCGGATGGAGAGCTTGTCCAGGACGGACAGGACGGAGCCCTGCACGGTCGGGTCGAGGCGGCGCATCGCGACGGTGGTCAGTTCGGTGCCGGACGCGGCCAGGGAGCGTTCGAGGACATCGAGGCTGGGCGCGCCGCCCGTCCCCATGATCAGCCGGGACGAGAACGTGGTGTCGCCGAGGGTGAGAAGGTCGTCGGCCATGTCGGGTCAGCCTCCCTGGACTGCGGTGAGGACTTCGACGCGGTCGCCGTCGCCGAGTGGGGTGGTGGGCCACTGGCCGCGCGGGACGACGGTCTCGTTGACGGCCGCGGCGACGCCGGAGCGTGCCCGGGTGAGCGTGGAGACCAGGCTGTCGAGGGTGGTGCCGCCGGGGATCGCACGGAGCTCGCCGTTCACGGACACGTTCACGTTCGCGGGTACGGGCGCGGATGCGGAAGCGCTCGGGGGCGGGGTCGCGGTCATGCGGGCTGCTCCTCACGCACGGGAGAGACGGCGGGCGGGAATCGGAGGGGGCTGAACGGGCGGGCCACCTCGGGGAGTTCGCCGGTGGTCAGTACGGCGGCCATCGCCTCGCCGGTTATGGGCGTCAGCAGTACGCCGTTGCGGTAGTGCCCGGTGGCGAGGTGCAGGCCGGGCAGGGCGGTGGGGCCGAGCAGCGGTGCGTTGTCGGGGGAGCCGGGGCGCAGGCCGGCCCGGGTCTCCGTCAGCGGCAGTTCGGTGATGCCGGGCACCAGCTCGTGCGCGTCGCGCAGGAGCTCGTACACACCGCCGGCGGTGACGGTCGTGTCCCAGCCGAGCTCCTCGCTCGTGGCCCCGACGACCAGTTCGCCGTTGGTGCGCGGCACCAGGTAGACATGGCTGCCGCGGACCACGGCCCGTACGGTCCGGGTGAGGAACGGGGCGTACGCGCGGGGCACCGTCAGCCGCAGCACCTGGCCCTTGACGGGCCGCACCGGCGGCAGCACCTCCGCCGGAACGCCGTCCAGCCGACCGCTGAAACTGCCCGCGGCCAGTACCACCTGGCCGGCGTCCAGCTCGGTGCCCCCGTCCAGGACGGCCCCGCGGGCCCGGTCGCGTACGACCGACAGGCGCGCGACCGTGGCGCGGTGGAAGACCACCCCGGCCCGCTCGCACGCGGCCAGCAGGGCGGCCGCGAGCCGGCGCGGGTCGACCTGGTGGTCACCGTCGACGCGCAGGCCCCCGCGTACGCCCGGCGCGAGCATCGGCTCCAGGCGGCGGCACTCGCGGCCCGTGAGCCACTCCGACTCCAGCCCGCAGCGCCGTTGCAGGGCGTGGAGTTCGCGGAGATGGGCCCGGTCGTCGGCGTCGAGCGCCACGGCGAGCGTGCCGCAGGTGCGGAAGCCGATGTCCTGGCCGCTCGCCTCGGCGAGTTCGGCGGCGAAGGCCGGATAGCGCTGCGCGGAGGCGAGGTTGAGCCCGAGCAGGGTCTCCTCGCCGTAGTGGAGTTCGGTGACGGCGGCGAGCATGCCGGCCGCGACCTGGGCGGCTCCGCCGCCGGGCGCGGGGTCGACGACGGCGGTGCGCAGCCCGCGTCCGGCTGCGCGCCAGGCCGTGACCAGGCCGATGATCCCGCCCCCGATGACGAGGACGTCGGATCCCGTCGGGGATCCCTTCCGAGATGCGTGCATGGGCGTCCAGCCCCTCCCTTCGCCGGCATGACCCGGATCAGGTTCGTACGGTCGGAGGCCGCCCAGCCTCCCTCTCAGCCCGGTACGTCCGGACTCCCGCGGTGGTTTTCTCTCCTGCTGGGGGTCCGGGGGCCCGCGGCGGCAGCCGCTGGTGTCCGAGCCCCCGGGTGGCAGCAGTACGGTGGCCACACTAACCCCCGGCCTCAGCGCGCAGTAAGGGAGCCGCCCCCGTGGCACGGTCGCTCGACGGCATGGTCCTCGCCCCGGTCGCCGATCAGGCGCCCGGTCAGGTCGGCACGCGGACCCGCTTCACGTACCACGAGGACGACGGCCGGATCTGGGCCGAGTACGCGGGCGGCGACATCGTGCACGGCCACCTCGTCGGCACTCGCGAGGGCGACCGGCTGGACTTCCGGTACGTCCAGCTGAAGACGGACAACACCACCTCCTCCGGGCACTGCGTGTCCCTCGTCAGCGAACTGCCCGACGGGCGCGTCCGGCTGGACGAGAGCTGGGCATGGGAGTCGCGGGCGGGCAGCGGGACGAGTGTGGTGGAGCAGGTCCCTTCCTGACGTTTAGTCAGCTGCGTATGGTGATCGGGTGAGCGAGCAGAGGCAGGCAGAGCAGCGCATCGTCGTCGTCGGCGCCGGGATGGCCGGTGTGCAGACCGCCGTCGCCCTGCGCGAACTGGGTTTCACCGGACCGGTCACCCTGCTGGGGGCCGAGCCGCACCAGCCGTACGACCGGCCACCGCTGTCCAAGGCGGTCCTGCTGGGCAAGGCCGAGGGGTCCGCGTTCGACGTGGACTTCGAGACGCTGGCCGTCGAGCTCCAGCTCGGGCGCGAGGTGACGGGCGTGCGCCCGGAGGCGCACGAGATCGACACCCCGGCCGGCCCCGTCCCGTACGACGTCCTGGTGATCGCCACCGGGGCCGAACCGATCACGCTGCCCGGCGGCGAGGGCGTGCCCGGCGTGCATCTGCTGCGGACCCTCGACGACGCGGAGCGGCTGCGGCCGGTGCTCGCCGACCAGCACGAGATCGTGGTCGTCGGCGCGGGTTGGATCGGGGCGGAGTTCGCGACGGCCGCCCGGGAGGCCGGCTGCGAGGTGACCGTCGTGGAGGCCGCCGACCGGCCGCTCGCGGGTGCGCTGCCCGCCGAGGTGGCCGCCCCGATGGCCGGCTGGTACGCGGACAGCGGCGCGCGCCTGATCACCGGTGCGCGGGTGGCGCGGATCGAGCCGGGCGCGGTGATCCTCGCCGACGCCGAAGGGACCCGGCTCGCGGCCGGGGCGGTCGTCGTCGGCATCGGCGCCCGGCCCGCGACCGGCTGGCTGGCCGGCTCGGGCATCGCGCTGGGACAGGACGGATCCGTCACCGCCGACGAACGGCTGCGCACCTCGCTGCCCGACGTGTACGCGGTGGGGGACTGCGCCTCCTTCCCGTCCGCGCGCTACGGCGAGCGGCTGCTTGTCCACCACTGGGACAACGCCCTCCAGGGACCGCGGACGGTCGCGGCCAACATCATCGCGGGTGCGGCGGGTCCCGGTGGTGTGCCGGAGGTCTACGACCCGGTCCCGTACTTCTGGTCGGAGCAGTTCGGCAGGTTCGTCCAGTACGCCGGCCATCACGGCGCCGCCGACACGATGCTGTGGCGCGGCGATCCGGCCGGTGCCGCCTGGTCGGTGTGCTGGCTGCGGGACGAGGAGCTGGTCGCCCTGCTCGCCGTGGGCCGGCCGCGCGACCTCGCCCAGGGGCGCCGGCTGATCGAGGCCGGGATGCATCTGGATCCGGTGCGGGCCGCCGACCCGTCCGTACCGCTGAAGTCCGCCGTCCGCTGACGGTCCGTGACGGACCGCGGCAGTGGGTGACGGCTGTCGGGGGCACCGTGACAGCCCGCCGGGGGACCGGCGACGCCCCGTCCGCCCTATCCGGCTACCGACTGTCAGTCCGGGATGGCACGCTTGTCCCGTGACCGAGATTGACGCAAAGATCGATGCTCTCGTCCCCGCCTGGCTCAACCTCCCCGACATCGCGGAAATGCTCGATGTCGAGGTGACGCGCGTCCGGCAGCTGGTCAAGGAGGGCCAGCTGATCGCGGTGCGCCGTGGTGAGAACCGGGTGCTCCAGGTGCCCGCCGCCTTCATCGGCGACGGGAAGGTGATCAAGGGCCTTTCGGGGACCCTGACCCTCCTGCGGGACGACGGCTTCAGCGACGAAGAGATGCTGGAGTGGCTCTTCACTCCCGACCCGACCCTGCCGGGCACCCCGGCCCAGGCCCTGAGCGAGAATCGCGGCACGGAGGTGAAGCGCCGCGCCCAGGCGCTCGCCGTCTGACCTGATCCGACACCGCGGTGTGCGGGCCGGCCCGCCCGGCGCGCACACCGCCCACCACGGGGGGAACGTCTCCATGTCCACCGCAGGGTCCAGCGCGGGGGCCACCGCCACCGCACGCGCACTGTTGTCCGACGCCCGGCTGTACCTGTGCACGGACGCGCGCAAGCGCCAGGGAGACCTTCCCGAGTTCCTGGACGCCGTGCTGTCCTCCGGCGTGGACATCGTGCAGCTGCGCGACAAGGGCATGGAGGCCGGCGAGGAGCTGGAGCACCTCCAGGTGTTCGCCGACGCGTGCCGCAGGCACGGCAGGCTGCTCTCCGTGAACGACCGCGCCGATGTCGCGCACGCCATCGGCTCCGAGGTGCTGCACCTGGGGCAGGGGGACCTCCCGGTCCCGGCCGCGCGGGCCGTCCTCGGCTCCGACGTGCTGATAGGCCGTTCCACCCATGCCGAGTCCGAGGTGGACGCGGCGGTCGCGGAGCCCGGCGTGGACTACTTCTGCACCGGCCCGTGCTGGCCCACCCCGACCAAGCCGGGGCGGTACGCGCCGGGGCTCGGCCTCGTGCGGTACGCCGCCTCGATCGGCCAGGACCGGCCGTGGTTCGCGATCGGCGGGATCGATGCGGGCAACCTGGACGAGGTGCTGGACGCGGGCGCCCGGCGGGTCGTGGTCGTACGGGCGATCACCGAGGCGGACGACCCCGGTGCGGCGGCGGCGGAGCTCGCGAAGCGGGTCGCGGCGCGGAGCGAGTAGGCCGCGCCCTGCCCTTTGGGCCGGAACGTCCCCGACTGTCCTCGGCTGTCCATCGCTGTCCACGGCTGTCCGAGTGGTGGACGCTCTTGGGTCTGTCCGCGGACCCTGGCTAATCTTCCGGTATGGCCCTTGGCACAGCTTCCACCAGGACAGATCGCGCACGAACCGTGCGCGAGATGCTTGAGACGGGTGAAACCTCGTACTCCTTCGAGTTCTGGGCGCCCAAGACCGAGAAGGGCGAGCGCAATCTGTGGAACGCGCTGCGCCGGGTGGAGGCCGTGGCTCCGAGCTTTGTCTCCGTGACGTACGGCGCGGGTGGCTCGACCCGGGCCGGCACCGTGAAGGCCACCGAGCAGATCGCCGCCGACTCCACGCTCACACCGGTCGCGCATCTGACGGCCGTCGGCCACTCGGTCGCCGAACTGCGCAACATGGTGGGCCAGTACGCCGACGCCGGAATCCGGAACATCCTCGCGGTGCGCGGTGACCCGCCGGGCGACCCGATGGGGGAGTGGGTCGAACACCCCGCAGGCGTGCGGTACGCCGCCGAGCTCGTCCGGCTGATCAAGGAGTCGGGCGACTTCTGTGTCGGCGTGGCGGCCTTCCCCGAGATGCACCCGCGGTCCACGGACTGGGACACGGACATCCAGTTCTTCGTGGACAAGTGCCGGGCAGGTGCGGACTACGCGATCACTCAGATGTTCTTCGACCCCGAGAGCTATCTGCGGATGCGTGACCGAGTCGCCGCGGCCGGCTGCGAGACCCCGATCATCCCCGAGATCATGCCGGTCACCAGCGTCAAGCAGCTGGAGCGGCTCGCGCAGCTCAGCAACGCGCATTTCCCGCCCGAACTGAAAGACCGGATCCTCGCCGTCAAGGACGATCCGGCCGCTGTACGCTCCATTGGCATCGAGTTCGCTACGTCGTTCTGTGCGAGGCTGCTCTCCGAGGGTGTCCCGGGGCTGCACTTCATCACGCTGAACAACTCCACGGCGACGCTCGAGATATACGAGAACCTGGGGCTGAATCAGCGGCCCTGACCGGCCGTAACCAGGGGCGACGGCCGTACGAGAGGGGCGTACATGGGCTGGACGGTCCTCTACATCGCGTTCGGAGTCGTCGCGCTGTGGCTGCTGGGCGAGGTGCTGCTGCAGTACAAGGCGCGGCTGCGCTGGCGGCTGCTCGCCTTCGTCGGCTTCCTGGGCGTCGTCTTCGGTGTGCTGCTGTCCTCGGTGATCGTCATCGGGGTCGGCGCCATCGCGTTCGCGATAGGGCAGACGTACGTCACGCTCTCCTTCCGCCGGGGCTTCTCGACGGGCTGGGCGATCGGCGGCAATCCCGGGGCGAGCCGACGGCGGAAGTCCGGCGGGGAGGCCCCGCCGCGGCCCGAGCCGACGCTGGAGGTCTCGGACCTGGCGTACGAGCCGGTGCCGGAACCCGCGGAAGCGGCGGCCGACGTGTACGAGCCGCAGCCGCTGCCGGACGACACCGGGCAGTACGGCGTCTACCGCGAGTCGGCGTTCGCGACGGCCGCGGAGAGCGGTGACCAGGGCGGCGGGTACGACGCGGGCGCCGGTGCCGGCGCGGGGACGTCGGCGTATGCGGGCTACTACGACCCGCAGGGCCAGAACCAGGCCGACCAGGGCCAGGACGCGTACGCCGGCGCCGGCCAGTACGACTACGGGACCGGCCAGCAGCAGTACGCCGCGTACTCCGACCCGTACATCGGCACCCAGCAGTACAGCCCG
The DNA here is from genome assembly GCF_053763515.1 of Streptomyces mabaensis. NCBI lineage: Bacteria > Bacillati > Actinomycetota > Actinomycetes > Kitasatosporales > Streptomycetaceae > Streptomyces > Streptomyces mabaensis. The sequence continues at coordinate 34,586 of NZ_JBSOPZ010000046.1, read as the reverse complement.
TACGACTACGGCACCGCCGGCGGCCAGCAGTACGCCGAGCCGTACGCCCAGCAGCCGCAGCCGTACGGCGAGACCCCGCCGGGCGGGGTCTGGGTCCCGCAGCAGCGCGACGGCGAGGAGCCGTACGCAGCGGGAGCCGACCAGCGCTACCCGTACCAGAACGACGGCCAGGACACGGGCGACTACAACGAGCAATACCGCTACTAACCCCCGGCGGGTACCCGCCCGGCGCCCTCCGGGCCCCGGCCGCTTGCCCCGGCCTTCGTGGTCCCCTGGACCGCGCGCCCTCCAGTGCCCGCGCCCGTCCGGTGCGCGAGCGCGCCCGATGCCCGCCCGTGCCGGTGTCCTCCGACCCCGGCCGCCGTGCCCAGCCCGTGGACCGCGCGCCCCCGGCCCGGCACCGTCGGCCTCGCCCCCTCCAGGCCCCGCTGCCCGCAGCGCCTGGTGCCCGCCCGTCCCGGTGTCCCCCGACCCCGGCCGCTTCGCGGCCCCGTGGACCGCGCGCCCTCCAGCGCCCGCGCCCGTTCGGTGCGCGACCGCGCCCGATGCCCGCCCGTCCCGGTGTCCCCCGATCCCGGCCGCTTCGCGGCCCCGTGGACCGCGCGCCCTCCAGCGCCCGCGCCCGTCCGGTGCGCGACCGCGTCCGATGCCCGCCCGTGCCGATGTCCTCCGACCCCGGCCGCCGTGCCCAGCCCGTGGACCGCGCGCCCCCGGCCCGGCACCGTCGGCCTCGCCCCCTCCCCGCCCCGGCCCCGCCCCGCCCCGGCCCGGCCGCCCGCCCGGCTACTGCGAGCCGCGGAAGGCCGCTCCCTCCGTGATCAGGCCGGCCACCAGCGCGCCCGACATTCCCGCGTGTGCCAGGCCGCCGCCCGGGTGGGCGAAGCCGCCGGCGAAGAGCAGGCCCGGGACCGGCGAGCGGTTGTCCGCGGGCAGGTAGTCGCCCCGCGCTCCCGCCAGTGCGGGCGCGGGTACCTGCCGCAGGCCCGTCTCCCGCAGGGTGTCGTCCGGCGTCCGCACCTCGCGCCACAGCAGCCGCTCGCGCAGGCCGGGCACGGCGGCGGCAGCCGCCTCCAGCACGCCGTCCGCGAAGCGGTCGGTGACGTCCGCCGACCACAGGTCCGCCGCCGGGACGACGGCGGACAGCGTGACCGACTCGTGGCCCTCGGGGCGGAGTGCGGGATCGTCCGGGCGCAGCACCGTCACGGTGGGCCGCTCGCAGAGCCGGCCGTCGAAGAGCGCAGACAGCTCGGCGGACCGGTCCACCGCGTGCACCACCGTGCGGTGCGCCACGTCGCCCGGCCGCGCGCCGCGCAGCGCCACGCACATCACGAACCGCCCGGTGGCCGGGCCCCGCTGCCAACGGGGCCAGTCGTCGGAGTACTGCCAGTCCAGTACATGGTCCTGGTAGAGCGCCGGGACAGGGGCGCCCGAGACGACGAAGTCCGCCTCCGCGCCCGCCTCGTCGTCCGCCAGCTCCACCCCCGCCGCCCGGCCGTCCTTCTCCCGGACGCCCACGACCTCCGCGCCGAAGGCGAACTCGACACCGCGGGCCAGGCAGCGCTCGTACAGTGCCCGCGCGAGCGCCCGCATCCCGCCGCGCACATACCAGCTGCCGAAGGTCTGCTCCATGTACGGCAGCACCGCCGCCGCGGCCGGCGCGCTGCGCGGATCGAGACCGTACGCCAGCGCGCTGCTCTCCAGCACCGCCACCAGCCGGGGATCGCCCAACTCGCGACGCGCGACCTCGGCGAGCGTCGGCGGCCGGCGCCGCAGCAGCCCGCTCTTGCGCACCGCCGGATACGGATCGCGCCCCAGCCCTCTCAGGTCCCCCCGCAGCGGCTCCTCCAGCAGCGGCCTGCGGGTGGCGTCCCAGGCGTCCCGCGCGCGGACGAGGTACGCGCTCCAGCGTTCCCCCGCACCCGCGCCCAGCGCCTGGTCCAGCGCGGAAGAGACGCCTCCGCGCGAGGCGTTGGGCAGCGAGACGTCCGTACCGTCCGCGAAGACGTGCCGCACGGCCGGGTCCACCTGGGTCAGCTCGACGCACCGCTCCAGCGGCTCCTTGCCCGTCTTGACGAACAAGTCGCGGTACACGGCGGGCAGGTGGAGCAGCCCCGGGCCGGTGTCGAAGGCGAAGCCCTCGCGCTCGAACCGGCCGACCGAGCCGCCGTACGTGCCGGAGCGCTCGAACACCGTCACCCCGTGGCCTGCCACGGCCAGCCGGGCGGCCGCCGCCATCGCGCCCATCCCGGCGCCGATCACCGCAATACGTGCCATGTCAGGGACTTTATCCGCCCCCACTGACAGCCCGGACGGCCCAGGTGGCCAGGTGTAACCAGTTGGCGGTCACCGGTCCTGGGGATGAGCACGTAGGACTGAGTACCCGTACCTAGTGGTGCAGATGAGTAGGTGCGCGGATGGGCCCCCACCTGCGGAGAAGGAAGAGTGGAGGCCACGGAAGGGGCGCGGCGCCGGCACCGCCGACACGGGGCGGCGGATACGGCGCGGCACCCCCGACGGGTACGGGGGCGGGGGAGGTACGGGGGGAAACGCCAGGCCGGCGGGGCTCGGGGGGATCGAGCCTCGCCGGCCCGGTGCTGTCCCGGCCCCGCGCGGGTGCTGTTCCGGCCCTGTCCCGGCCCGCGCCGGTGCCGTGTACCGGGCCCGCGCGGGTGCCGTTACGGGGGCTGCGCCGCGGCTACTGGTGCCCGCTCACCCGCCCGTGCAGCAGTCGCGAGAGCGCCGCGTGCACCTCGTCGATCGACCGCTCACGCTGGAACGCCTGCCAGTCGAGCGCCGCCACCAGCACCATCCCCACCAGCGCCGCGGCCGTCAGCGGGATGTCGATCTCCGCGCTGAGCTCGCCGTTGTCGATGGCCTCCCGCAGCACGGTCTCGACCACCGCCACCGCCTGCTGCCGTACCACCAGGAGCGTGGACTGCCAGGCACGATTGGTGCGCCACAGCTCGGCCACGTACAGCTGCGTGAACGCCGGATAGCGGTCGATGAACTCCAGCCCGGCCCGGATCATCGCGTCCAGCGCCTCGACCTTGCTGCCGCCGCGCTTCTCCGTGTCGTCGGCCGCGGCTTGGAGCGAGTCGGTGAGCAGGCCGACGCCGTGCCGCAGCAGCTCCTCGAACAGCACCGTCTTGCTCGCGAAGTTGTAGTAGACCGTGCCCTTCGCGACCCCGGCGCGCTCGGCGATCTCGTCCACCGTCGTCGCGGAGAAACCCTGCTCGGCGATGAGCGTGACGGCCGCCTCGTAGAGCTTCTGCCGGGTGGCCTGCCGTCTGGTGCTGCTGCTGTCCATGACGTCGATTCTCACAGGTCTCGCAGGTCTCGAAGCTCTCGAAGGTCTCACAGGCTCAGCTCCGGATGCAGGCGGTCGAGGGTCCACACCTGCTTGCGCCGTGCCGACCACGCGGTCAGCGCGAGCGCGCCGGCCGTGAACGCGAGCAGCACCGCGCAGCCGTGCCAGACCGGGCCGAGCCCGCCGCCGGTGATGAGTCTGCGGAGCCCCTCGACCACATAAGTCATGGGCAGGTAGGGGTGGATGGCATTGAAGAAGCCCGGACTGGTCTGTACGGGGTAGGTGCCGCCGGCCGAGGTCAGCTGGAGCATCAGCACCGCGAGGACGAGGATCCGGCCGGCCGCGCCGAAGCGGGCGTTGAGCCACTGGACGATGGCGGCGAAGCAGCCGGTCACCAGGACGAGGAAGCCGACCGTACCGGCGGCCCGCTCCATCTGGAGGCCAAGTCCCCAGTGCAGTACGGACATCAGCGCCCCGACCTGGAGGACGCCGAGCGCGGCGACCGGCAGCCAGCCGGCGAGCGCGATCCGCCAGGCGGAGGCGCCGGCGGCGAGCGCGCGCCGGTTGAGCGGCTGGATCAGCATGTACGCGACCATGGCGCCCACCCAGAGGGAGAGCGGGATGAAGTACGGGGCGAAACCGGTGCCGTAGTTGGGCGCGGTGTGCAGCGACCGGGAGGCGAGCTGCACCGGATCGGCCATGACCTCGGTGCGCCGGTCGCGCTCGCCCTTGTCGTAGTCGGGGATCTTGGCGGCTCCGTCGTGGAGTCCGCCGGCCAGCTCGCCCGAGCCGCCGACGAGTTTGAACAGGCCGCCGTCGAGGCTGTTGGCCCCCGTCGTCAGCTTGCCGATGCCGGCGTCGAGGTCGTTCGCGCCGGTCTTGGCGGAGGTCAGGCCGGTGTGGAGCTTGTCCGCGCCCTTGGCGACCTTCTGGGCCCCGGCGTTGAGCGCGTTGATCCTGGCGACCGCCGCGTCCAGGTCCTTGCCCAGGTTCGGCGCGCGGTCGGCGAGCGCCTGGGCCTGTTTCTGCAGCGTGGCCAGGTGCCCGTCGAGCTTGGCCATGTCCCCTTCGTAGCCCTGCACCACCTGGTTGACGCCCTTGGCGACCTTGGCCGAGTCGGCGGCGGCGTCCTTGGCCCGCTTGATCTGGGGGCAGGCCGGGTTGGGCACCGGCGCGTCCACGCAGAGCTCCGTGTGGACGGCGGTCAGGTCGTCGGCTGCCTTGCGGGAGGCGGTCTCCGCGATCGGCGCGGCCTTCACGAACGTGCCGAGGTGGTCCCGGATAACGCGTGAGGAGTCGGCCACCAGCTGGGCGGTGTCGCCGATCGTCCTGTCGTTGTCCTTCAGGAACGGGCCCACCTTCGCCGCGGTCCCGTTGACCTTGTCCGCGAGCGTCTGGGTGCCGGCCGCCACCTGCTTCGCGCCCGTCTCCAGATCAGCCGCGCCCTTGTCGAGCTTCCTGACCCCGCCGGCCAGCTTGCCGCTGCCCTCCTTGGCGTCCCCGAGGCCGGTCGCCAGGTCCTGTGAGCCCTTCTTGGCCTTGCCGATACCGCTCTTGAGGCTGTCCGCTCCCTTGGCTGCCTTCTCGGTGGCGCCGTGGATGTCGGAGAAGTTGATGAAGATCTTGTCCAGGAAGGAGCGGGAGGCGTTGGTCGAGGCGGCGGTCCGCACCTCGGAGAACACCGTCCGGGAGATCTGTCCCACGATGTAGTTGTTGGCGTCGTTCGTACGCACCTGGAGGGCGCCGGTCTCCGGGGAGGCGCCCGAGCTGGAGGCGATACGGCTGCTGAAGTCGGACGGCATGGTGAGGGAGAGGTAGTACGTGCCCTCCTCGACACCCGCGCGGGCCTCGGCGGCGCTCACCTCGTGCCACTCGAAGACCTTGCTGTCGTGCAGTCCCGCGGTGATCTCGTCACCGGCCCTGATCTTCTTGCCGGCGGCCACGACACCCTTGTCGTCGTTGACGAGGGCGACGGGTATCCGGTCCAGGCGCCCGTACGGGTCCCAGAACGACCAGAGGTAGAGCGCGCCGTACAGCAGCGGCAGCAGCAGGAGCGCGGCGAGTGCGGCCCGTGGCAGCTTGCCCCTGCCGAAACGCTTCAGCTCAAGCGCGGCCAGTCTCGGCGATCGCATCCGCCGCCCCCTTCTCGTCGATGTCCGTGGTGTCCGTGGTGTGCGCGGTGTCCGTGGTGTCCTCCACCGTCGAGACGCGGACCGCGCCCTCGGGCGCCTCGCTGCACACCGCCACCACCGTCGTCCCGCTCGCGGCCACGGAACGCAGCAGCGCCCAGGCCTCCTCGCGTTCCGCGTCGGAGAGCTTCATGTCGGCGTCGTCCACGCCGAGCAGCCGCGGGCCCCCGATCAGCGCGAGCGCCACGGACAGCCGCAGCGCGTCGAGCCGCTCCAGGTCGCGCACGGAGGTGCGGGGCCCCTTGGGCAGCGCCTCCAGGTCCAGGCCGGCGGCGGTCAGCGCGGTGTCGACGCGTGCGCGGGCCCCGGCCGCGCGCTCGGAGCGGGGCCGCAGCCATGTGCGTACCGAGCTGCCGAAGCGGCGCTGGAGCAGGGCGCGTTCGCGGAGGTGCTCGCCGACGGTCAGGGCCGGGTCGAGATCGGTGACCCCGGACACCGGACCCAGCGCGCTGATCCGCCGTACGGCAGCCATCCGCTTCGGCAGCGGATGGCCCCCGGTCTCGGCCCGGCCCGCGGTGGCCCGCATCCGGCCGGTGAGCGCGAGCAGCAGGCAGGTGCGGCCGGAGCCCGAGGGGCCCTCGATGGCGACGAGTGATCCGGGCCGCGCGTCCAGCCGCACCCCGCGGAAGGCCCAGCCGCGTGGGCCCTTCAGTCCGAAGTCCTCGGCCGTGACGGCTGCGCCGTGCGGGCTGTCCACGGACCCTCCCCCTGGTAGTGAAAGTATTCTGTACTGACTGGTCAGTACAGAAACTAGCACGCCGGAAAGGTGCCTAGCGGTCGCGGTCCTCGTCGGCGACCAGCTCGGCAAGCTGTGCGCAGACCCGCTTGATCTCTTCGTGGGTGTGGTTCCGCTCGGCGATGACCGCCGCGAGCAGCAGTGCCGTCAGCGCGGTCACGCCGTTGAACGCCTGGAGGGTGATCATGTTCATGATGAGGTCGTGATGGGCGAACGGCCCGACCTCCCGCGCCGCGGCGAGAATCGCCAGCGTCGACACGGCCAGCGCGCAGGGCGCCGCGCCGGCCAGCTGGAAGCGGAACGCGGCCCAGATCAGGAACGGGAAGACGAGGAAGAGCAGGGAGGCGTTGCCGATGCCTGTCGCCATGTACGCGGCGAAGAGGGTGCTCAGTGCCAGAGCGGCCGCCTCGGCCCAGCGGGCGGGAGACGCGGTCCGCGGCCACTGAGCCGTACGGATGGCGAGCAGGAAGGGGGCGACCACGAGCACGCCCATCGCGTCACCCGTCCACCACACCCACCACGTCGGCCACAGGTCACTCGCGGGCAGCGCACCGGCGAGCACCAGTACCCCGCTGCCGATGGTCGAGCTGATCAGCATCGCGCCCAGGGCGCCGAGGAAGACCAGCGCCAGCACGTCCCGCAGCCGGTCCAGTGTGTTGTGGAACCCAGCGCGTCGCAGGAGCAGAAAGGCGCAGAGCGGGGCGACGGTGTTCCCCGCGGCGATGGCCAGGACGGCGAGGAGGGTCGGTCCGATGGACACGTTGACCAGGAAGGCGCCGAGGGCGATGCCCGGCCAGATCCGCAGGCCGAGGAGGAGCAGCCCGGCCACGGCCACGCCGGTCGGCGGCCACAGTGGGGTGACCTGGCCGCGCACCAGTTGCTGGAGGAGTCCCAGCTCCGCGGACGCGTAGTACACGGCCGTGACAGCGAGGATCCACAGCGCGGCGGAACCGTACCGCCGGATCTCCTCGTTGCGCGCCACAGCAGTCACCGGCCCAGCTTATGTATCACCACATTCAGGGGCGTATCGAACTATTCCGGCATGCCGTCGTAGCGGGCGACGAGAACGGCGGCATCGTCGATGTGGCCGGTCAGATCGGCCACCCTGATGACTTCGGCGGCCAGCATCTCGGGGTCGGCGTCGAACCCGGCGCACACCAGCCGGGCCACCTCGGCCAGCCCCTCGTCGATCGGATACGTCGGGCCTTCCACGACTCCGTCGGTGAGCAGGGCCAGGGACCCCGCGGCCGTCAGCCGCCGACGGGTCACGGGATAGCGCTCCCCGGGCACGATCCCCAGCGGTGGGCCGCCGTCGTGGAGGGTGATGCCGGAGTCTCCGTCGGAGTTCGCCCAGACCATCGGGACATGCCCCGCACGGGAGAGGGCGAGATCGCCGCGGACCGGGTCGAAACGCAGAAAGCAGCAGGTCGCGAAGAGTTCGCACCCCATCGCGATGAGCAGGTCATTGGTGTGGCTCAGCACCTCGCCGGGATCGGTCGCGGCGCCGGCGAGGGCGCGCAGACTGGTGCGGACCTGCCCCGCGAACGCGATGGCCTCCACGTCGTGGCCCTGCGCGTCGCCGATCGTGATCCCGACCGATCCGTCCGCCAGCGGGAAGGCGTCGTACCAGTCGCCGCCGACATCCAGGCCGTCCTGCGAGGGCGAGTACCGGGCCGCGAGACGCAGGCCGGGCACCTGCGGAAGTCCGGGCGGAAGCATGTGGCGCTGCAGGGCCATGGCCAGCTCCACCCGGGCCCGCTGGAGCTTGATCCGCTCGAGAGCCAGGTCGACCAGATGCCCGAGGGTGACGAGGAGTTCCTGTGCGTCGTCGGGCGAGTGGGTGCGGCGTTCGCGCATGACCGCTCCGGACATGTCCCTTTGATCCTTTAATCACCTTAGCCGCTCGCTCTCGCGAGAGCCCTGCCGCCGATCGCCCGTCATCCCCTTCCGCGGGGAGAGAGGCCCAGGTCAGGGCCAATTGTCAGTGGTGGCCTCCACGATGGACACATACGGCCACAGAGCCGTCACAAGACGACAGGAGGTTCGTCATGGCCAGTCCGTCCGCAGCCGCCGCCCGTCGGCGTCGCGCCGCCGGCCCTGCCCCCTCACTGACCGGTCCCGCGAGCGATGTCCACCCCGTGCTGCGCCGTGCCACCGCTCCGCCCGCAGCCCTCGACCTGCTCGCCCAGGCGCGTACCGGCCTCGAAGAGGCCGCCGTCCTGGACTTCCCGAACGAGCGCTACGCCACCGCCCACCTCGCGGCCCTGCGCACCGCGGCCGCCGTACTGGCCGCGCGCGGCCGCCCCGAGACCAGCCCGCGCCGTCGGCAGAGGATCCGCAGCGCCTGGGAGGTCCTGCCCGAGATCGCGCCGGAACTGACCGAGTGGAGCGCCCTGTTCGCGTCGGGAGCCCAGCGCAGGGCCCGGGCGGAAGCAGGCATACGCGACGCGGCCAGCAGCCGCGACGCCGACGATCTGCTGCGCGACGCCGCCATGTTCCTGCGCCTGGTGGAGCGGATGCTGGTGCTTCAGCCGGTACTGCCGCAACCACGCCCGGAGCGGCCCGACGCGGGGTGACCCGTCCCGGTCGGCGAGCGGGTCGGGATGGCGTTACCCGGCCTCGCCGGCGGGGACGGCGCTCCGGGCTGAGCGTGGCACCGGGGATGACGCTCCGCCCCGTCGCCGACCACTAGGGTGGAGTGCGCCGTTCACCGTTCGAGACCGCCGCCCGAGGCGGCACCGCGCCGAGGAGTCACCTGCCGTGTCGGACCGTCCCCGCCCCCGAGCCTCTCTCCGTACCGCCGTGGTGTGGGAGGTGCTCAAGGACGCCCTGGAGCGCCGGGTCAAGGCGACCGGGCGCGATGTCCTGGACGTGCTCGACACCGGCGGCGGTACGGGCAACTTCGCCGTGCCCGTCGCCAGTCTGGGCCACCGGGTCACCGTGGTGGACCCGAACCCCAACGCCCTCTTCGGGCTTGAGCGCCGCGTCGCCGAGGCCGGGGTCGCCGACCGGGTCCGCGGGGTACAGGGCGACGTGCAGGGGCTGCTCGACGTCGTCGAGCGCGAGGGGTACGACGCGGTGCTCTGCCACGGCGTCCTGGAGTACGTGGACGACCCGGCCGAGGGCGTCCGGAACGCGGTCGCGGCCCTTCGCCCCTCCGGCACCCTCAGCCTGCTCGCCGCGGGGCTGGGCGGCGCGGTCCTGGCCCGCGCGCTGGCCGGGCACTTCACCGACGCGCGGCACGCGCTCAGCGACCCGGCCGGCCGCTGGGGCGAGGGCGACCCGGTGCCCCGGCGCTTCACCGCCGAGCAGCTCACCGGGCTGGTCGGCGACGCCGGACTGGAGGTCGGCGCGGTGCACGGCGTCCGGGTCTTCGCCGACCACGTCCCCGGTGTTCTGGTGGACACCGAGCCGGGCGCGGTGGACGCGCTGCTCAAGCTGGAGATGGCCGCGGCGGAGCTGCCGGCCTTCCACTCCGTCGCCACCCAGCTGCACGTTCTCGGCGAGAAGCACGCCTGATCAGCGGCGCAGTCGCAGATGGAGTACGCCACAGGACCCCCGCTCAGCCGCCGCGCGCCGTATGATCGGGGGACACGGTCCGGCATGACGGATCGGCCGATGGGGAATCAACGCCTCAGCAGCCGAATCACCATGACGTCCGGTTTGGCGAAATGGCGTAGAGGGGCGGGTTTCACGGGGGCGATTCCCTGCCTATCCTGAAGGGGACCCCCCGGTCGCTCCCCGCGACCGACGGATGAGGAGGACTCCCGTGCCGCTCTCGGAGCACGAGCAGCGAATGCTCGAGCAGATGGAGCGAGCGCTGTACGCCGAAGATCCCAAGTTCGCGACAGCGCTTGAGGGAAGCGGGCTGCGTACGTACACCCGGCGACGGGTCTACCAGGCGGTCGCAGGCTTTCTGGTGGGTATCGCGCTCCTCATGGCCGGAATGGTCGCACAGCAGATCTGGGTCAGCGTGGTGGGATTCCTCGTCATGCTCGGCTGCGCGGTTCTCGCGGTCACCGGCTGGCGCAAAGCTCCCAAGCCCGGTGAGCAGCCGCAGTCCGGCGGCGAGACTCCGGGTGGCACGGCCACGCGCAGACAGGCCAGGCAGCGCCGCTCGATGATGAACCGCATCGAGGAGCGGTGGCAGCGCCGCCGCGACGACCAGGGTCACTGACGCGCCGGCCACTGAAGCGCCGGCCACACAGACTGATCAGACGGGCGAGGGCCCGGGATGTGAGTGAGGGGAGACCGCCTTCGGGCGGTCTCCCCTCACTCGTCTCCGCGTCCACCGGTTGCGACCGGTCAGCCCCGCTGCCTCAGCGGCCGTCGCAGGTTCGCGGCCCACCGTTCGGTCCGCTGCCCGGCCTCGGCCATACGGGCCGCCACCCCGTCCCACCGCTCGGAGACCACCCAGAGCACCCGGGCCGCCGACCGGGGGGCCAGCAGCGCCCGCAGGCGGGTCCCCAGGCCCAGCCCGGCCCAGAGCCCGGCACGTATCCGCCGCACATCCTGGCCCAGGCCCATGGCCGGCCGCGGCACGGGCGCGTAGAGCACCTGCTCGACGGCGGCCGCCACCCGGTGTACCGCTTCCGCGGCCTCCGTGTCCAGCCGGCCGATCCTGACGATCCGCGCCGCCGCCATGCGCGGCGACTGCGCCTCATCGGGCAGGATGCCGAGGTCCCAGGCCGAGTCGTTGACCTCCTGCCAGGCCGCCAGCGTCCGCGCCATCGCGTCCGCCGGGGCCCGGCCGTCCGAGCCGGCCAGCCGCCGCGACCGCATCTGGATCCGCCACAGCATGGGCAGCAACGGGATCAGCAGCGCCAACAGCACCAGAGGGACGACCCACAGCAGGGTCAGGAACAGTCCGGTCCACCCGGAGTCGCTCGGACCGCCACCGCCCACGGCCTGGTCCGGGCCGCACTCCAGCTGCCGCTGCAACTGCGGGGTGCAGCTGCTCGACGCCGAGGGCGCGGCCGACGGTGCGGCCGACTCGCTGGGAGCGTCCGTGGCCGGGCTGGAGGGCTGCCCGGACGGGGTCTCGGGACGCGTGTACTCCGGTGTGCTGCCCCGCGAGGGGGTCGGCTCGAAGCGGGTCCAGCCCACTCCCTCGAAGTAGAGCTCGGGCCACGCGTGCGCGTCCCGCAGACCGACGGACATACTGCCGTCCGACTTCGGGGTGCCGGGCGTGAAGCCCACCGAGACCCGGGCCGGGATCCCCAGCGTCCGGGCCATCGCGGCCATCGAGAAGGAGAAGTGGACGCAGAAGCCCTCCTTCTGCTTCAGGAAGTCGACGATCGCCGTCGATCCCGTGCCGGACCGCACCTTGGTGTTGTAGGTGAAGCCGCCGTCCGACGCGAACCAGTCCTGGAGCCGCACCGCCTTGGCGTAGTCGTCCTTGGCCCCCTGGGTCACCTTGAGCGCGGTGCTCTTGACGACGGCCGGCAGGGAACTCGGCACCTGGGTGAACTGCCGCTGCAACTCGGGCTCCGGCCGGATGGCCCCCGCCAGCTGCTGCGCGGTGGGCCGTACGACCAGGTTCTTGACCGTGTACTGCACCCCACGCGTCGACTGCCCGCGGTCGCCCACCAGAGTCCGGCCGGTCGGCTCGAACCGCCAGCGCCCCTTGATGTCCACTTCCGAAGCGGGGTACGGCATCGGCAGGTACGTCTGCCCGTACCAGCCGGCCGCCGAGACGCTGGTCGTGACCTCGGTGGTGGCCACCGACGGGTTCAGCCCCGGCGGGTTGGGGAGCTCCTCGGGCACATCGGTCAGCCGGCGCGTCGACGTCCGCCACTCGGTGCCGTCGAACTGGTCGAGGGCCACGATCCGGATGTACTGGTCCTGCACCCGATCGGCGTTCGTCCGGTACTTCAGCACCTCGCGGTCCTCGGGCACATTGAGGCTGTTCTGCAGCGAGACCAGCGGGTTCACCGCGGAAATCGTGCCCCCTCCGGAGCCCGACCCGGGCCCGCCGCCCGTACCGTCCAGCAGCCCGCCGTCCAGCGCGGGCAACGCGGCCGGCACCACCAGCGCGATGCCGAGGGCGACCGCGCCGATCCGCCGGCCGGTGCGCACAGGGGCGAGCGCCGCCCCGCCGCCCGACTCGAGCCCGGCCGCGACCCGGCCCGGTGCGCGCGCCGCGCCGCCGAAGACCCGGCCCCACTGGGAGAGCCGGTCCCGGCCCTCCGCCAGGAGCAGCAGCAGATAGCCGGCGGCCGCCAGTACGAACCACAGCCAGCTCGCGCCGCCCTGGGTCAGTCCGGCCGCGACGGAGTACAGCGCCAGCAGCGGCAGCCCGGCCGGTGCGGCGCTGCGGAACGTCACGGCGATCACGTCGACCAGCAGGCCGATCAGGAGCACCCCGCCGACCAGCATCAGCCGGATGCCGTCGGTCACCGGCGCCGGTATCGCGTACCGCCCGACGTCGTCGGCGCCCGAGGACAGCAGGGTCCCGAACGCCTGGACGGCGTCCGGGCCGGGCAGCACACCGAGGACCGCCTGCTCACCGACGAAGATTGCGGTGAGCAGCAGCAGGGTCACCAGTGCCTGCGCGGCGATCGTCAGGGACCGCGCCAGCGGCACCCGCCGGGCCAGTGCCCCCACGCCGCTCTGCACGGCCACCAGGAACCCGGCCTGGACGATCCAGGTCGCCGGGTGCACCAGCGGCAGCAGTGCGCAGGACGCCAGCACGGTGGCGGCGAAGGCGCACAGCGCCAGCCTCGTGCGGCCGCTCATGACCATCCCCCCGAGGTTCCTGTGAGGCCGCCCGCCGCGGCCTGGGAGTGCGAGGCGGCGCCGGCCTGGCGCCACACATCGGCGAACGACGCCCCGGGCGGCACGGAGACGGCTGTCCAGCCCGACTCCCGGAGCAGCCGCAGCCGCTCCTCGACCGGCCCGGACACCCCGGTGGCGGGCCCGTGCATCCAGCTCTCGCTGTCCAGTACGAAGGCGACCGCGCCGCCGCTGCGCTGCCGCATCCGGGCCGCCATGGCCGCCTGCTCCTCGTCCAGGTCGCCGAAGAAGGCGACCAGCAGTCCTTCGTTCCCGCTCCGGATGACGTCGTACGCCCGGGAGAGCCCGGCGCCGTCGGAGTGGTCGATCACCGCGAGGGTGTCCATCATCAGCCCGGCCGCGTCGGCCGACTCCTGGGTGGCACCGGCGAAACCGCCGGCCCCCTCGGTCGGCACCGTATTGCCGGTGTCGGTCAACAGCCTGACCGAGAAGCCCCGTTCGAGCATGTGCACCAGGACGGAAGCCGCCCCGGACACCGCCCACTCGAAGGCCGAGTCGGGGCCCGCCCCCTGGTGTGCGATCTCCCGGGTGTCGAGCAGGACCGTGCAGCGGGAGCGCTGCGGCTGCTCCTCCCGGCGCACCATCAGCTCCCCGTAGCGCGCGGTGGAACGCCAGTGGACCCGGCGCAGATCGTCGCCGTGCCGGTACCCGCGCGGGATCACGTCGTCCTCGCCGGCCAGCGCCAGCGAGCGCTGCCGGCCCTCGCCGTACCCCGACGACTCGACCGAGAGCTTCACCGGCGGCAGCGGCTCGGTCCGCGGGATCACCGTCAGAGTGTCGTACGCGCTGAACGACCGGGTCAGCTCGCACATGCCGAACGGATCGGTGAGCCGCAGCTGGAGCGGCCCCAGCGGATAGCGCCCGCGCAGATCGGACCGCACCCGGTACGACACCTCCCGCCGGCCGCCCGCCTCCACCCGGTCCAGTACGAACCGGGGCCGCGGCCCGAGTACGTACGGCACCCGGTCCTGGAGCATCAGCAGCCCGGTGGGCAGCCGGGAGACGTTGTCCATCCGCAGGTGCACCCGCGCCTCGGAGCCCGCGGGCACCCGGGCCGGCGCGAGCCGCCGGCTGCCGGAGACCCGGTAACGGGTGCGGTGCAGGACGTACGCGCAGACCAGCGGCAGTACCGCCAGGAACAGCCCGACCCGGAGCAGGTCGCCCTGCCCCAGGACGTACGCGCAGATCGCCGCGGCGACGCCCGCGGCGAGGAAGGAGCGCCCCCGCGTGGTCAGACCGGCAAGCGCGGCCCGGAGACCGCCCTTGTCCTCCTCGGCCCGGCCCGCGGGCCCGCCGGCCGCCATCAGAAGCCCCGGGTGCCCGGCGGCTGCCGGCCGTACGCCGGAGCGACGGCATGCGGCGCGACCGGCGAGACGGGCGAGACCGCCGCCGGATGCTGTGCTCCCCGCGGGGAAGCGGTCGGAACGGGCGTGCGCTGGAGGATCTCGGCGACGACCTGTTCGGAGGTACGGCGGTTCAGCTGGGCCTGCGCGGTCGGCAGCAGCCGGTGCGCGAGCACGGGCGCGGCCAGCGCCTGTACGTCGTCCGGCAGGACGTAGTCCCGCCCGCTCAGTGCGGCGGAGGCCTTGGTCGCGCGCAGCAGATGCAAAGTGGCGCGTGGTGAGGCGCCGAGTCTGAGGTCGGGGTGGGTGCGCGTGGCGGCGACGAGGTCCACCACGTACCGCCGGACGGGCTCGGCGACGTACACCTCCCGGACCGCCTCGATCAGCTTGACTATGTCGTGCGCGTGCGCCACGGCCTGGAGGTCGTCGAGCGGCGAGACCCCGCCGTGCACGTCGAGCATCTGCAGCTCGGCCTCGGCGCTGGGATAGCCGACCGAGACACGGGCCATGAAGCGGTCGCGCTGCGCCTCGGGGAGCGGGTAGGTGCCCTCCATCTCCACCGGGTTCTGCGTGGCGACCACCATGAACGGACTCGGCAGCTCGTATGTCTGCCCGTCCATGGTGACCTGGCGCTCCTCCATGGACTCCAGCAGCGCGGACTGCGTCTTCGGCGACGCGCGGTTGATCTCGTCGCCGATCACGATCTGGGCGAAGATCGCGCCCGGCTTGAACTCGAACTCGCGGCGCTGCTGGTCGTAGATGCTCACCCCGGTGATGTCCGAGGGGAGCAGGTCGGGCGTGAACTGGATGCGCTGTGCCGAGCAGTCGATGGACCGCGCGAGCGCCTTGGCGAGCATGGTCTTGCCCACGCCCGGGACATCTTCGATGAGCAGATGGCCCTCGGCCAGCAGCACAGTCAGCGAAAGCCGTACGACCTCAGGCTTGCCCTCGATCACACCCTCCACCGACCTGCGGACCCGCTCCGCTGTGGTGGTCAGATCTGTGAGGCTCGCTCGATCGTCATAGGTCGTCACCCGGCCCTCCTCGGCCCGTTCCAGGGCCGGCGCCATTACGAGCGATCGGCCCACCGCGAAACACGGACATCGCCCCCGGACGGTTCCGGGGGGATGCCACACCCGCATTCTTGTTGCCGTTACCGCTTCGTGTCACTCGCCTGTGGACAAGTGAGTGGGTTATGTCGGGGGTTGCGCTCTTTTCGGCTCCCGAGCTGTTGCCGAGCTGTTGCGCAGCGGCACTCCGCGCCGCCGCTCGGGGGCACTCAGACGGCCGGGTCGATCTCCCGCAGCAGCCCGGTCTTCACGTCGAAGACAAAGCCGCGGACGTCGTCGGTGTGCACCAGGAAGGGTGAGGTCCGTACCCGCTGCATCGACTGGCGGACGTCCTGCTCGACATCGCGGAAGGACTCCACCGCCCAGGCCGGCCGCTGTCCGACCTCGACCTCCAGTTCGTGCCGGAAGTCCTCGGTCAGGCTCTCCAGGCCGCAGTTGGTGTGGTGGACGAGGATGACGCTGCGGGTGCCCAGGGCGCGCTGGCTGATGGTGAGCGACCGGATGGCGTCGTCGGTGACCACGCCGCCCGCGTTGCGGATGGTGTGGCAGTCGCCGAGTTCCAGGCCAAGGGCGGCGTGCAAGTCCAGGCGGGCATCCATGCAGGCGACGACGGCGACACCCAGAACGGGGCGCGCGGCCATCCCCGGGTCGCGGAACGCGGAGGCGTAGCGCCGGTTCGCCTCGACGAGCCGGTCGGTGACGCTGGCACCGGTCGCGGCCTGATCTGCGGACTCGGCGGAGAAAGATGCAGAAGTCGACATGCATATGACGGTAGTCGTCACGCGAGGTCCCGGCCCGCTGTGAGGTGGGACAAAGAACGTCAATGCGGCTTGTTGTGAGGTAACCCACAGCGGTGGAGTAACCCGACCCGTACGGGTGATCTGTTCCGTTTGCGCCTCCGGCCGGGGCATGCTTCGCGACGCGCAGGTCCGTTGATTGACCGGGAGGTCACGTGGACTAAAGTGACGCGAAGTCCCGAATTCCCCGCGTGCGCGGCGCGTACGTACGGCCGCGCCGTTATCTGAGAGGGCGCATGAGCGAGAGCCGACATGTCCCGGTGATGCTCCAGCGGTGCCTGGACCTGTTGGCGCCGGCTCTGGACCGGCCCGGGGCTGTCGTCGTCGACTGCACCCTCGGCCTCGGCGGGCACAGCGAGGCCCTGCTCACGGCCTTCCCCGAGGCCAGACTGATCGCCCTCGACCGGGACAAGGAGGCGCTGCGCCTCTCCGGTGAGCGGCTCGCGCTCTTCGGCGAGCGGGCCACTCTGGTGCACGCCGTGTACGACGAGCTGCCCGAGGTCCTCGACCGGCTCGGCGTCCCCCGCGTGGACGGCATCCTCTTCGACCTCGGCGTCTCCTCGATGCAGCTCGACGAGGCCGACCGCGGTTTCGCCTACGCCCAGGACGCCCCGCTCGACATGCGCATGGACCAGACCACCGGAGTCAGCGCCGCCGAGGTGCTGAACACCTACCCGCCGGGCGAGCTGGTGCGGATCCTGCGCGCCTACGGCGAGGAGAAGCAGGCCAAGCGGATCGTCGGCGCGATCGTCCGGGAGCGCGAGCGGGAGCCGTTCAGCAACAGCGCGCGCCTGGTCGAGCTGATCCGCGACGCGCTGCCGCAGGCCGCCAAGCGCACCGGCGGCAACCCGGCCAAGCGCACCTTCCAGGCGCTGCGGATCGAGGTCAACGGCGAGCTGACCGTCCTGGAACGGGCCATTCCGGCCGCGGTGCGCGCGCTCGCCCTCGGCGGCCGGATCGCCGTCCTGTCGTACCACTCCCTCGAGGACCGGCTGGTCAAGCAGGTCTTCGCGGCCGGGGCCGCCAGCACGGCGCCGCCCGGGCTGCCGGTCGTACCCGAGCGCTACCAGCCGAGGCTCAAGCTGCTCACCCGTGGCGCGGAACTGCCGACCGAGGAGGAGGTCGCGGAGAACCGCCGCGCCGCTCCCGCCCGGCTGCGCGGAGCGCAGCGCATTCGCGAGGAGGCGTCGTGAGCGACCGCCGCGCACCACACCGGGGGGCTGAGTGACGAAACCGGCCAAGCCACTGCGGGGACGGGCGGCCAGACTGGCCCGGCTGATGCCCTCGGGTCCCGCCACGGCCGCGCGCACCCCCTTCGTCCTGCTGGTCGTGGTGCTGCTCGGCGGCGGGCTGATCACGCTGCTGCTGCTGAATTCGGCGCTCAATCAGGGATCGTTCCAGCTGAGCCGGCTGAAGAAGCAGACCACCGACCTCACCGACGAGCAGCAGGCACTGCAACGGGACGTCGACGCATACTCCGCACCCGACGCCCTTGAGCGGCGGGCCCGTGAACTGGGCCTGGTGCCCGGCGGCGGACCCGTCTTCCTCGAACCGGACGGCAAAGTCCGCGGGCTGGCCGGCAAGGTGAAGGCCGCCCGGTCACCCGCGTCCGCCTCCGAGTCCCCGACGGCCTCGCCCCTCGCCTCGCCGCCGGCCTCGCCCTCCGCAGCCCCGTCGGCGACCGCGAGCGTGACGGCGGGCCCCGACACCACCCCGGCCACGCCCGCCGCCGCGGCTCCGTCCCCGGCCCCGCCCGTGACCCCGCTCGTGATCCCGTCCGCGTCCGCGTCGGCGTTCCCGCTGTCCGGCGCCACGCCCAGCACGTCCGCGCAGCCCACCCCAGACCCCGGCAGGTGACGTCGTGACCGCCAAGGAACCCCCGCGCCGCCGGGTGCCCGGCCCCAGCGCGCGCTCACGCGGCGGGCAGCGCCCCGGGACCCGCCGGCCGCGCCCGGCGGCCGCGCCCCAGACACCGGGCGCGATCAAGCTCGCCAACCCCCGCCCCCGGCTCCGGCTGGTCAGCGTCGGGCTCACCCTGGTGATGCTGGCCTTCGTCGTACGGCTGCTCCAGGTGCAGGCCGTCGACGCCTCCACGTACGCCGCCAAGGCCGAGCGGAACCGATACGCCAGCCACAAGCTGACCGCCGAACGCGGCGAGATCACCGACCGCCGCGGGGTCGCGCTCGCCACGAGCGTGGACGCGTACGACATCACGGCCGACCCGTCGATGTTCACCCCGGAGTTCAGCAAGACCCCCGACGCGCCCGAGCAGGCCGCCGCGCTGCTTGCGCCGATCCTCGGCCAGGACGCGGAGGAGCTGGCCGCAAAACTGCGGACGCCGAAGACGAGGTACGTCGTCCTCGCCCGCCGCCAGACCCCGCAGACGTGGAACCAGATCAAGGACCTCAGGACCGTCTTCGAGGAGAAGGCGCGGGCCGACCGGGCCAAGGGAGGCCCCGGCGCCAACGCCATGGCGGGTGTCTTCCAGGAGCCGAGCAGCAAACGCGTCTATCCCAACGGGTCGTTGGCCGCCGGGATACTGGGCTGGGTCAACGCCGAGGGCAAGGGCGCGGGCGGCCTGGAGTCCAAGCTGAACAAGGAACTCGCCGGCAAGGACGGCGAGATCACCTACGCGCAGTCCGGCGGCCGCCGCGTCCCCACGGTGAGTGCCCGCGAGGAGCACGCGGTCCCCGGCTCGGACATCGAGCTGACCATCGACCGCGACATCCAGTGGGCCGCCCAGAACGCCATCTCGGAGCAGGTCGCCAAGTCCGCGGCCGACCGCGGCTACGTCATCGTCCAGGACACCCGCACCGGGGAGATCCTCGCCATGGCCAACGCCCCCGGCTTCGACCCCAACGACCTGTCCCAGGCCGACGCGGCGGCCATGGGCAACGCCGCGCTCCAGGACGTGTACGAGCCCGGCTCCACCAGCAAGGTCATGTCGATGGCAGCCGTGCTGGAGGAGAAGGCCGCGACGCCCGGCACCCATGTCACCGTTCCCAACCGGCTGCACCGCGGCGACCGGCTGTTCAAGGACGACATCGACCACCCCACCTGGTACCTGACACTCAACGGCGTACTCGCCAAGTCGAGCAACATCGGCACGATCCTGGCCACCGGACAGCTGGGCAAGACACAGTCGGCGGCCAACAAGGTCCTGTACTCCTATCTGAAGAAGTTCGGGATCGGATCGCCGACCGGCCTCGGCTACCCGGGCGAGTCGCGGGGCATCCTCGCCAAGCCCGAGGACTGGTCCACCTCGCAGCAGTACACGATCCCTTTCGGCCAGGGCCTGTCGATCAACGCGATGCAGGCGGCCTCCGTGTACTCGACCATCGCCAACGGCGGCGTACGGATCGAGCCCACCCTGGTGCGCGGCAGCAAGGGGCCCGACGGCAGCTTCACCCCGGCCGCCGAGCCGAAGAAGACCCGGGTGGTCAGCGAGAAGACGGCCAAGACCCTCGCCGCCATGCTCGAATCGGTCGTCGACGACCGGGAGGGCACCGGCACCAAGGCGAAGATTCCCGGCTACCGGGTCGGCGGCAAGACCGGAACGTCCAACCGCGTCGATCCGGCCACCGGCCGCTACAAGGGCTACACCGCGTCCTTCGCCGGCTTCGCCCCGGCCGACGCCCCGCGCGTCACGGTCTACTGCGCCATCCAGAACCCCACCAAGGGCAGCTACTTCGGCGGACAGATCTGCGGACCCATCTACAAGCAGGTCATGGAGTTCGCGCTGAAGACCCTCCAGATCCCACCGACCGGCACCGCCCCCGCGGGGCTGCCGGTGACCTTCAAAGCCGGCGAGTGACGCACGAGAGACGCACGAGTGATGCCCGGCTGACGCCCGCGTGACGCAAGGAACCACCAGTGACGACCATCACCCAGGACCCCGGCAACGACGGCCCCCGGGGCCCCTCACTTAGCGACCGGCCGGGTCCGCCCGGTACGCTCACCGCCGTGCCCCACGCTGATCAGTCCCCAACGCCCCAGAAGGAAGCCCCGGTGAACCACCCGGGAGCGCCTCGGCCCGCACAGGTCCGCCCGATCCCGCTCGGTGAGCTGGCCGGCCTGCTGGGCATCGAGAACCCTGGACCGGGGGAGGCCACCGGCATCACGCACGACTCGCGCGCGGTCCGCCCCGGTGACGTCTACGCGGCCCTGTCCGGAGCCCGCCTGCACGGCGCCGACTTCGCGGCGCAGGCCGCGGGCCTCGGAGCCGCCGCGATCCTCACGGACCCGGCCGGCGCGGAGCGCGCCGCCGCAACGTGCCTGCCGGTGCTCGTCGTCGACGACCCGCGCGGCCGGATGGGCGAACTCGCCGCCGAGATCTACGGACGGCCCGGACGCGACCTGCTCCAGATCGGCATCACCGGCACCTCCGGCAAGACCACCACGGCGTACCTCGTGGAGGGTGGCCTCAAGGCCGCCGGCGGGCTCACCGGTCTCATCGGTACGGTCGAGATGCGCATCGGCGACGAGCGCATCAAGTCCGAGCGCACCACCCCCGAGGCCACCGACCTCCAGGCCCTGTTCGCGGTCATGCGCGAGCGCGGGGTCCGGTCGGTCGCCATGGAGGTCTCCAGCCACGCCCTGGTGCTCGGCCGGGTCGACGGCTGCGTCTTCGACGTCGCGGTGTTCAACAACCTGAGCCCGGAGCACATGGAGTTCCACTCCGACATGGAGGACTACTTCCAGGCCAAGGCGCAGCTCTTCACCCCCGAGCGCAGCCGTGTCGCAGTGGTCAACTTCGACGACGAGTACGGCCGCAGGCTGGTCAAGGAGGCGACCGTGCCGGTCACCACCTTCTCCGCCGAGGGGCACCCGGACGCCGACTGGCGCGCCGAGGACGTCGAAGTCGGCCCGCGGGGCAGCACGTTCACCGCCCTCGGCCCGAACGGTGAGCGGATCAGCGCGTCCGCGCCGCTGCCGGGCCCGTTCAACGTCGCCAACACGCTCTCCGCGATCGTCACCCTCGCGGTCGCCGGAACGGACCCGCAGACCGCCGCCGACGGCGTCGCCGCCGTCTCCGGGGTGCCGGGCCGCCTGGAGCGCGTGGACGCCGGCCAGCCGTACCTCGCGGTCGTCGACTACGCGCACAAGACGGACGCCGTCGAATCGGTCCTGCGCTCGCTGCGCAAGGTGACCGAGGGCAAAGTGCACATCGTCCTCGGCTGCGGCGGAGACCGGGACAAGACCAAACGCGGCCCGATGGGCGCCGCCGCCGCGCGGCTCGCCGACACCGCCGTACTGACCTCGGACAACCCCCGCTCCGAGGACCCCCTCGCGATCCTGGCCGCGATGCTCGCGGGCGCCGCCGAGGTGCCGGTCCACGAACGCGGCGACGTCCTGGTCGACGCCGACCGTGCCGCCGCCATCGCCGCCGCCGTGGCCCGTGCGGAGCCCGGCGACACCGTGCTCGTCGCGGGCAAGGGACATGAGCAGGGCCAGGACATCCACGGGGTGGTACGCCCCTTCGACGACCGCCAGGTGCTGCGCGCCGCGATCCTCGCCCACCGTCACGAGAATCGTCACGAGAACAGTCGTCACGAGAACAGTCAGGGATGAAGCAGTGATCGCCCTCTCCCTCGCCGAGATCACCGAAATCGTCGGCGGGCAGTCGCACGACATACCGGACCCGCAGGTCCGGATCAGCGGCCCGGTCGTCATCGACTCCCGCCAGGTGGAGGCCGGCAGCCTCTTCGCCGCCTTCGCGGGCGAACAGGTCGACGGCCACGACTACGCGCGGCGCGCCGTCGAGTCGGGCGCGGCAGCCGTACTGGCCGCCCGTCCCGTCGGCGTCCCCGCCATCGTGGTCGAGGACGTCGAGGTGGCGCTCGGCGCGCTCGCGCGCGCCGTCGTCGAGCGCCTCGGCACCACCGTCGTCGCGCTCACCGGCTCCGCGGGCAAGACCAGCACCAAGGACCTCATCGCGCAGCTGCTCCAGCGCCACGGCCCGACCGTGTGGACGCCCGGCTCGCTCAACAACGAGATCGGTCTCCCGCTCACCGCGCTGCGCGCCACCGAGGACACCCAGCACCTCGTCCTGGAGATGGGCGCCCGCGGCATCGGCCACATCCGCTACCTCACCGGCCTGACCCCGCCGAAGATCGGCCTGGTGCTCAACGTCGGCACCGCGCACATCGGCGAGTTCGGCGGCCGGGAGCAGATCGCCGTGGCCAAGGGCGAACTGGTGGAGGAGCTGCCGGCGGACGGTCTCGCGGTGCTCAACGCCGACGACCAGCTGGTCCGCGCCATGGCATCCCGGACCAAGGCCCGCACGCTCTTCTTCGGAGAGGCCGAGGACGCCGACGTACGCGCCTCGAATGTCCGGCTCACGGCCCAGGGACAGCCGTCCTTCATGCTGCACACACCCACCGGGTGCGGTGACGTGACCTTGCGGCTGTACGGTGAGCACCACGTGTCGAACGCGCTCGCCGCGGCCGCCGTCGCCCATGAGCTGGGCATGTCCACCGAGGAGATCGCACGCGCGCTCTCCGAGGCGGGCACGCTGTCCCGCTGGCGGATGGAGGTCACCGAGCGTCCGGACGGCGTGACGATCGTCAACGACGCCTACAACGCGAACCCGGAGTCCATGCGGGCAGCGCTCCGCGCGCTGGCCGCCATGGGGGAGGCCGCCAAGGCCGAGGGGGGCCGTACCTGGGCGGTGCTCGGCGCGATGGCCGAGCTCGGTGACGAGTCGCTCGTCGAGCACGACGCGGTCGGACGGCTCGCCGTGAGGCTCAATGTGAGCAAGCTCGTGGCGGTCGGGGGCAGGGAAGCGTCCTGGCTGCAGCTGGGCGCATATAACGAGGGTTCGTGGGGTGAGGAGTCGGTGCACGTGTCCGACGCGCAGGCGGCCGTCGACCTGTTGCGCAGTGAACTGCGCAAGGGCGACGTCGTGCTGGTGAAGGCTTCCAGGTCGGTCGGTCTGGAGCGGGTCGCACTGGCGCTGCTCGACAGCGGTACCGAGGGCGAGGTCGCCGTCCGATGAGGCAGATCCTCTTCTCGGGAGTCATCGGGCTCTTCCTGACCCTGGTCGGTACCCCGCTGCTCATCAAGCTGCTCGCCCGCAAGGGCTACGGCCAGTTCATCCGGGACGACGGCCCGCGCAGCCACGGCAGCAAGAAGGGCACGCCCACGATGGGCGGTATCTCCTTCATCCTGGCCACGCTCATCGCGT
This sequence comes from Streptomyces mabaensis, assembly GCF_053763515.1. Lineage (NCBI taxonomy): Bacteria > Bacillati > Actinomycetota > Actinomycetes > Kitasatosporales > Streptomycetaceae > Streptomyces > Streptomyces mabaensis. The sequence continues at coordinate 11,163 of NZ_JBSOPZ010000046.1, read as the reverse complement.
ACGCCCTGACGAAGGTGATCACCTCCAGTCAGCCGACGTACTCCGGGCTCCTCGTCCTCTTCCTGATGGCGGGCATGGGCCTGGTCGGCTTCCTCGACGACTACATCAAGATCGTCAAACAGCGGTCTCTCGGCCTGCGGGCCAAGGCGAAGATGGCCGGCCAGCTGATCGTCGGTATCGCCTTCGCGGTGCTGGCCCTGCAGTTCTCGGACATCCGCGGCAACACCCCGGCCTCCACCAAGCTGTCGTTCGTCACCGACTTCGGCTGGTCGATCGGCCCGGTGCTGTTCGTGGTGTGGGCGCTGTTCATGATCCTCGCGATGTCGAACGGCGTGAACCTCACCGACGGTCTCGACGGTCTGGCCACCGGCGCCTCCGTGATGGTCTTCGGCGCCTACACCTTCATCGGGGTCTGGCAGTTCCAGGAGTCCTGCGCCAACGCGCAGACCCTCACCAACCCCGAGGCGTGCTTCGAGGTCCGTGACCCGCTCGACCTCGCGATCGTCGCCTCCGCCCTGATGGGCGCCTGCTTCGGCTTCCTGTGGTGGAACACCTCGCCCGCCAAGATCTTCATGGGTGACACCGGCTCGCTCGCCCTCGGCGGCGCGCTGGCGGGTCTGGCCATCTGCTCCCGCACAGAGCTGCTGCTCGCCCTCCTCGGCGGCCTCTTCGTGATGATCACCATGTCGGTGGTCATCCAGGTCGGCTCCTTCAAGCTGACCGGGAAGCGCGTCTTCCGTATGGCGCCACTGCAGCACCACTTCGAACTCAAGGGGTGGTCCGAAGTCCTTGTGGTGGTCCGCTTCTGGATCATCCAGGGCATGTGCGTGATCGTCGGCCTCGGACTCTTCTACGCGGGCTGGGCGGCCCACAAGTGACCGGTCCGGCCTGGGCGGGCGTGAACGTCACCGTCGCCGGTCTCGGCGTGAGCGGCATCAGCGCCGCCCGCGCCCTGGCCGGCCTCGGCGCGGTCGTCACCGTCGTGGACGGCGGCGACAGCGATACGCACCGCACACGCGCCGCGGAGCTGACCGCCGAGGGGATCGCCGTACGCCTCGGTGACGCGGAGACGCTGCCGCCCGGCACCGCCCTGGTCGTCACCTCGCCCGGCTGGAAGCCCACGAGCCCGCTCTTCGCGGCCGCCGCCGAGGCGGGCGTGGACGTCGTCGGTGACGTCGAGATCGCCTGGCTGCTGCGCGGCCCGGACGCCGCGCCCTGGCTGGCGGTCACCGGCACCAACGGCAAGACGACCACGACCCAGATGCTCGCCTCGATCCTCTCGGCGGCCGGCCTGCGGACCGTCGCCGTCGGGAACATCGGCACCCCGATCATCGACGTGGTCCTGGGCGAGGGGAAGTACGACGTCCTGGCCGTCGAGCTCTCCAGCTACCAGCTGCACTGGGCCCCCTCGCTGCGCGCCCACTCCGCGGTCGTCCTCAACCTCGCCCCCGACCACCTCGACTGGCACGGCTCGATGGAGGCGTACGCCGCCGACAAGGGCCGGATCTACGAGGGCAACACGGTCGCCTGCGTCTACAACGTCGCCGACCCGGCCACCGAGGACCTGGTCCGAGCGGCGGACGTCGAGGAGGGCTGCCGCGCGATCGGCTTCACCCTCGGCGCCCCCGCTCCGTCCCAACTCGGCGTCGTGGACGGCATCCTCGTCGACCGGGCGTTCGTCGAGAACCGCCGGCAGCAGGCACAGGAGCTGGCCGAGGTCGCCGACGTGAATCCCCCCGCCCCGCACAACATCGCCAACGCGCTGGCCGCCGCCGCCCTCGCGCGGGCCTTCGGGGTCGCGCCCGCGGCCGTACGCGAGGGCCTGCGCACCTTCCGCCCCGACGCCCACCGCATCGAGCATGTCGCGGACGTCGGCGGGGTCGCGTACATCGACGACTCCAAGGCGACCAACACGCATGCCGCGGAGGCCTCCCTCGCCGCGTACGAGCCCATCGTCTGGATCGCCGGCGGCCTCGCCAAGGGCGCGACCTTCGACGAACTCGTCGCCAAGTCGGCCAAGCGGCTGCGCGGCGTCGTCCTGATCGGCGCCGACCGCGCCCTGATCCGCGAAGCCCTCACGCGACACGCCCCGGAAGTCCCGGTGGTCGACCTCGACCGGACCGACACTGGGGCGATGTCGGCGGCGGTCCGGGAGGCGGCACGGCTCGCCCGGCCCGGGGACACCGTACTGATGGCCCCGGCGTGTGCCTCGATGGACATGTTCGCCAACTACAACAAGCGCGGCGAGGCGTTCGCGGAAGCGGTACGCGAGCTGGCCGCCGAGAGCGCCTAGCCGGCCCGGCCCCCACGCGGTACTGCGGCTCCGCAAGTCGACTGACGTCAGGCGGCACCGGGCACGAGTGGAGGGGAACACCAAAGATGCCGGCCGACGACACCGCCGAGTCTCCCGGGTTCGCGCAGCGGCAGCGCACCGCCGCCGCCGCCGGACGCCCGTCCGCCCCGCCCAGGATCCAGGGACGGCGGCGGCCCGCGCCGTTGCCCGGTCCGCCGGGGCGCAACCCCCTGGAGCGGGTCCTGGGGCTGTTCCGGCAGGCGCAGCGGGCCTGGGACCGGCCGCTGACGGCGTACTACCTGATCCTCGGCAGCGCCCTGCTCATCACCGTGCTCGGCCTGGTGATGGTGTACTCCGCTTCGATGATCAAGGCGTTGCAGCTCTCGCTGCCCGCCTCGTACTTCTTCGGCAAGCAGTTCGTGGCAGCCCTGCTCGGCACCGGCCTGCTGCTGATGGCCTCGCGGATGCCGTCGAAGCTGCACCGCGCCCTGTCCTACCCGCTGCTCGCGGGGACGGTCTTCCTGATGATCCTGGTCCAGGTACCGGGGATAGGGCATTCCGTCAACGGAAACCAGAACTGGATCTATCTCGGCGGCCCGTTCCAGCTCCAGCCCAGCGAGTTCGGCAAGCTGGCCCTGATCCTCTGGGGCGCGGACCTGCTGGCCCGCAAGCACGACCGGCGGCTGCTGGGCCAGTGGAAGCACATGCTGGTGCCGCTCGTCCCGGTCGCCTTCCTGCTGCTCGGCCTGATCATGCTCGGCGGGGACATGGGTACGGCGATCATCCTCACCGCGATCCTGTTCGGCCTGCTGTGGATGGCCGGCGCCCCCACCCGGCTCTTCGCCGGGGTGCTCGGGGTCTCCGCCGTCCTCGGTCTGCTGCTGATCAAGACCAGCCCCCACCGGATGGACCGGCTCCAGTGCATCGGTGCCACCGAGCCGGGGAAGGGGGACGTGTGCTGGCAGGCGGTGCACGGAATCTATGCTCTTGCCTCGGGCGGATGGTTCGGATCCGGCCTGGGTGCAAGTGTGGAAAAATGGGGCCAACTACCCGAAGCGCACACCGACTTCATCTTCGCCATCACCGGGGAGGAACTGGGTCTGGCGGGGACGCTGTCGGTACTCGCCCTGTTCGCGGCTCTAGGCTATGCGGGTATCCGCGTGGCCGGACGCACGGAGGACCCCTTCGTGAGGTACGCCGCGGGAGGTGTGACCACCTGGATCACGGCCCAGGCCGTGGTCAACATGGGTGCGGTGCTCGGCCTGCTGCCGATCGCCGGTGTCCCGCTCCCGCTGTTCTCCTACGGAGGCTCCGCCCTGCTGCCGACCATGTTCGCCATCGGGCTGCTGATCGCGTTCGCGCGAGAGGAGCCCGCGGCGCGTGCGGCGCTTGCCATGAGACAGCCTGTCTTCGGCAAGAAGCGGGCCGGGGTGAGATGGAAGTCGATGAGGCGGCGCGTCAAGAGACGTCCGTCCGGAGAGCGGTGAATTTCGGTGCATGTCGTACTCGCCGGTGGGGGGACCGCCGGCCACATCGAGCCGGCGCTCGCCCTCGCGGACGCCCTGCGGAGGCAGGACCCGACCGTGGGCATCACAGCCCTCGGCACGGAGCGCGGTCTGGAGACCCGTCTCGTGCCCGAGCGTGGTTACGAGCTGGGGCTGATCCCCGCCGTACCGCTGCCCCGTAAGCCCACGCCGGAGCTGATCACCGTCCCCGGGCGGCTGCGCGGGACCATCAAGGCGGCGGAGCAGATCCTGGAGCGCACCAAGGCCGACTGCGTGGTCGGCTTCGGCGGCTATGTGGCGCTGCCCGGTTATCTCGCGGCCAAGCGGCTCGGGGTGCCGATCATCGTCCACGAGGCCAACGCCCGCCCCGGACTGGCCAACAAGATCGGCTCGCGCTACGCGGCCGGCGTCGCCGTCTCCACCCCGGACAGCAAGTTGCGCGGCGCCCGCTACATCGGCATCCCGCTGCGCCGCACCATCGCCACCCTCGACCGGGCCCGGGTCCGCCCCGAGGCGCGCGCGGCCTTCGGGCTCGACCCCAACCTGCCGACCCTGCTGGTCTCCGGCGGCTCGCAGGGCGCCCGCCGCCTCAACGAGGTGGTCCAGCAGATCGCTCCGGTGCTCCAGCGCTCCGGAATCCAGATCCTGCACGCGGTCGGCCCCAAGAACGAACTGCCGCGCGTGGACAACATGCCCGGAATGCCGCCGTACATCCCGGTACCGTACGTGGACCGGATGGACCTCGCGTACGCCGCGGCCGACATGATGCTCTGCCGCGCGGGCGCGATGACCGTCGCCGAACTCTCCGCCGTCGGGCTCCCCGCCGCGTACGTCCCGCTGCCGATCGGCAACGGCGAACAGCGGCTCAACGCCCAGCCGGTGGTCAAGGCCGGCGGTGGTCTGCTCGTCGACGACGCGGAGCTCACCCCCGAGTGGGTCCAGGCCAACGTACTGCCGGTACTGGCCGATCCGCACCGGCTGTACGAGATGTCCCGCGCAGCCGCCGAGTTCGGCCGCCGGGATGCCGATGATCTGCTTGTCGGAATGGTCTACGAGGCGATTGCCGCACGAAGGAACCGCTGAGCGCCCAGCACGGGCCTCATACGCAGGAGGCGACAGGGAGCGTGGCCGGAGCGACGACCGCACAGCGCGGTGAACGACAAGCGGCGGGGCGGCCGGGCCCGTCCCGCCGCCCGGACCGGCCCCGCCGCCGGCTCGGGTTCCGCGGCCGGCGGCTGCTGGTCCTGGCGGCCCTCACCGCCGTCTTCGGCGGGACCGGCGGCACCTGGCTGCTCTACGGCTCGACTTGGCTGCGCGTCGAGCGGGTGAGCGCGTCGGGCACCGAAGTTCTGACGCGTGACGAGGTGCGTGAGGCGGCCGACGTCCCCCTCGGCGCCCCGCTCATCGCCGTCGACACCGACGCCATCGAGCGCCGGTTGCGCAACCGGCTGCCCCGGATCGACTCGGTCGACGTGGTGCGTGCGTGGCCGCACGGAATCGGTCTGAGAGTGGTCGAGCGAAAGCCCGTCCTGCTCATCGAAAAGGGCTCAAAGTTCATCGAAGTGGACGCCAAGGGTGTGCGTTTCGCCACGGTCCCGAACGCCCCGAAAGGCATCCCGCTGCTCGAATTGACGGCGGATCAGTCGCCGAGCCTGCGCCGCTTCGGCACCGGCCGGCTGGTCCGCGAAGCGGTACGGGTCACGGGCGCACTCCCCGGCGAGATCGCCGAGGATCTCCGGGCCGTCAAGGTGCGTTCGTACGACGCCATCTCGCTGGAGCTGCGCGGCGACCGCGTGGTCGTGTGGGGGAGCGGCGAGCGGAGCGAGGCCAAGGCGCGGGCCCTCACGGCACTCATGAAAGCAGCTCCCAAGGCCGGGCACTTCGATGTGAGTACCCCCACCGCACCGGCAGTGTCGGGGAGTTGACGCACATACGACCTGGCCAGCACCCTGGTTGGCCACCGATATGGGTGATCACATAGGGTGAAAAGAAAAACGGGAGGTTCGGCGTGTTCGTTGAACGTGCGCCACTTGTCGACTTAGTGTCCTGTTCGGAAGAGTCAAGGGAACGGACACACTGGTAACCCTAAACTTCAGCGTTAGGGTTCGGGTCGGTCGGCAGACGGGTTGGTCGGGCCGCCCCATTTCGGCATCAGTCGTCGCGGCGCGGCCCGCGAAGCGGCGACACGTAACTCGAGGCGAGAGGCCTTCGACGTGGCAGCACCGCAGAACTACCTCGCAGTCATCAAGGTCATCGGTGTCGGCGGCGGTGGTGTCAATGCCATCAACCGAATGATCGAGGTCGGTCTCAAGGGCGTCGAGTTCATCGCGATCAACACTGACGCGCAAGCCCTGTTGATGAGCGACGCCGACGTCAAGCTCGACGTTGGCCGTGAACTCACCCGGGGCCTCGGCGCCGGAGCGAACCCGGCAGTCGGCCGTAAGGCGGCAGAGGACCACCGCGAGGAGATCGAGGAGGTCCTCAAGGGGGCCGACATGGTCTTCGTCACCGCCGGCGAAGGCGGCGGCACCGGCACCGGCGGCGCACCCGTCGTCGCCAACATCGCGCGCTCGCTGGGCGCCCTGACCATCGGTGTGGTCACCCGGCCGTTCACCTTCGAGGGCCGCCGCCGCGCCAACCAGGCGGAGGACGGCATCGCCGAGCTCCGCGAAGAGGTCGACACCCTCATCGTCATCCCCAACGACCGGCTGCTGTCCATCTCGGACCGCCAGGTCAGCGTGCTGGACGCGTTCAAGTCCGCCGACCAGGTACTGCTTTCCGGCGTCCAGGGGATCACCGACCTCATCACCACCCCGGGCCTGATCAACCTCGACTTCGCCGACGTCAAGTCCGTGATGTCGGAGGCCGGTTCGGCCCTCATGGGCATCGGCTCGGCCCGCGGCGACGACCGCGCGGTGGCCGCCGCCGAGATGGCCATCTCCTCCCCGCTGCTGGAGGCGTCCATCGACGGCGCCCGCGGTGTGCTGCTCTCCATCTCCGGCGGTTCGGACCTCGGTCTCTTCGAGATCAACGAGGCCGCCCAGCTGGTGAGCGAGGCCGCACACCCCGAGGCCAACATCATCTTCGGCGCGGTCATCGACGACGCCCTCGGCGACGAGGTGCGGGTCACCGTCATCGCGGCCGGGTTCGACGGCGGCCAGCCGCCGGCCCGCCGGGAGAACGTGATCGGCTCCGCCTCCGCCAAGCGCGAGGAGCCCGCGCCGCCGGCCAGGGCGGCCGAGCCGGGCCGCCCGTCGTTCGGCGGGCTCGGCAGTGTCACCCCGCGCGAGGACGTCCAGGCACCGGTCGAGCCGGCCCCGGTGAACGAGGTCCCGGCCGCGCCGCCGGCCCCGCCGCAGGTTCCGACCGCCCGCCCGTACCAGGACAGCCAGGCCGAAGAGCTGGATGTCCCGGACTTCCTGAAGTGACCGTGCGGCACGACCCGGTGATATCTGTGAGCGGCGCGCACTTCGCCTTCACCGACAGGTGGGGCGGGGTGAGCGCCGCTCCGTACGAGGAGCTCAACCTCGGCGGAGCGGTCGGCGACGCCCCGGAGGCAGTACTGACCAACCGGGCGCTGGCGGCGAAGTCCCTCGGCCTCGACCCGGGCGCCGTCGTCTGGATGAACCAGGTGCACGGCAACGATGTCGCCGAGGTCGAAGGACCGTGGGGGACCGGACAGATCCCGCCGGTGGACGCAGTGGTCACCGCCCGGCGCGGACTCGCCCTCGCCGTACTGACCGCGGACTGCACGCCGGTTCTGCTCGCCGACCCGGTCGCGGGAGTGGCCGCCGCGGCGCATGCGGGACGCCCCGGACTCGTCGCGGGAATCGTGCCGGCGACGGTCGAGGCCATGCTTTCTCTGGGGGCCGAACCGGAGCGGATCACCGCCCGGACGGGGCCGGCGGTCTGCGGACGCTGCTACGAGGTCCCCGAAGCGATGCGGGCCGACGTTGCCGGCGCCGTACCGGAAGCCTGGTCGGAGACGAGCTGGGGAACGCCGGCCGTCGACGTCACCGCCGGGGTGCACGCCCAGCTCGAAGCGCTGGGGGTGCGGGACCGGCAGCGGTCCCCGGTCTGCACCCTGGAATCCCGCGACCACTTCTCGTACCGCCGCGACCGGACCACCGGGCGGCTCGCCGGATATGTCTGGTTGGACCGATAACACATGACGGACCGCAGGACTCAACTCGCTTCGAATCTGGCGCAGGTGGAGGAACGTATCGCCTCCGCCTGTGCGGCCGCCGGGCGCAAGCGGACGGAAGTGACCCTGATCGTGGTCACCAAGACCTACCCCGCGAGCGATGTACGGCTGCTCGCGGAGCTGGGCGTCCGTCATGTCGCCGAGAACCGCGACCAGGACGCCGCCCCCAAGGCAGCCGCGTGCGCGGACCTGCCGCTCGACTGGCACTTCGTCGGACAACTTCAGACGAACAAGGTCCGTTCCGTGGCGAGTTATGCCGATGTGGTGCAGTCCATCGACCGGCCGAAGCTCGTTTCCGCTCTCTCTGCCGCGGCGGTGCGGGCGGAGCGTGCGATCGGCTGCCTGATCCAGGTCGCACTCGACGCGGAGTCGGGTGAGCGAGGGGACCGGGGCGGTGTGGCGCCGGACGGAATTGGGGAGTTGGCGGCTTTCGTGGCGGAATCGCCCGGACTGCGGCTGGACGGTCTGATGACGGTCGCGCCGCTCGCCGGTCCGTACGCGGGACGCGAACAAGCAGCATTCGAGCGGCTGATGGAATTCTCATCCCGCCTGCGCGCGGACCATCCGGCTGCGAACATGGTGTCAGCTGGGATGAGTGCGGACCTCGAACAGGCCGTGGCCGCCGGGGCGACACATGTACGCGTCGGTACTGCGGTACTCGGAGTCCGACCCCGGCTCCGGTAACGTCGCCAAGAAGTCGGACCACAGCAGAAAATATGGTCATTTCCGCCAATAGGCGGTCAGACCCAGTGGATCGCGGGCGCTTGGCGGCGAGGCGGATCCACCACAGAGCGGAGGACTCAGAGAATGGCCGGCGCGATGCGCAAGATGGCGGTCTACCTCGGCCTCGTGGAGGACGATGGGTACGACGGCCCGGGGTTCGACCCCGATGACGAGTTCGAGCCCGAGCCGGAACCGGAGCGGGACCGCCGGCGGCATCAGCCTTCGCATCAGCAGGTGCAGGACGAACCCGTACGAGTCGTACATCCTCCCGCGCAGCGCGAGCCCGTTGCGCTCCCCGCTGAAAGTGGACGTCCGGCACGAATCGCCCCCGTGGCATCCATCACACCTGAACGCTCGAACCTGGAGAAGAACGCACCGGTGATCATGCCCAAGGTTGTGTCCGAGCGGGAGCCGTACCGCATCACCACACTGCACCCCCGGACCTACAACGAGGCCCGTACCATCGGGGAACACTTCCGTGAGGGCACCCCGGTGATCATGAATCTCACCGAGATGGACGACACCGATGCGAAGCGACTTGTCGACTTTGCCGCGGGACTCGTCTTCGGTCTGCATGGCAGCATTGAACGAGTGACGCAGAAGGTGTTCCTGTTGTCGCCTGCTAACGTCGATGTCACGGCGGAGGACAAGGCCCGCATCGCTGAGGGCGGATTCTTCAACCAGAGCTGAGACACGACACCGGGAACGAACCCGGCCGCGAGGCCGGAAACGCGAGAGCCAGGGGAGAGGGAAGCGCGAGATGGGCGTGGCACTACAGGTGGTCTACATCGCGCTGATGTGCTTCCTCATCGTGCTGATCTTCCGGCTGGTCATGGACTACGTCTTCCAGTTCGCCCGGTCATGGGAACCTGGCAAGGCGATGGTGGTCGTTCTGGAGGCCACCTACACTGTCACCGATCCACCGCTCAAGCTTTTGCGGCGGTTCATTCCGCCGCTGCGTCTCGGGGGCGTGGCACTCGACCTGTCCTTCTTCGTTCTGATGATCATTGTCTACATCCTGATCAGTCTCGTGGGCAGCTTCGCGAGGTGAGTGTGGACGATACGGTCTTGCCGACTGCCGACGACTACGTAGAGGTGAAGAAGAGATGCCGCTGACCCCCGAGGACGTGCGGAACAAGCAGTTCACGACCGTCCGCCTCCGAGAAGGCTATGACGAGGACGAGGTCGATGCCTTCCTCGACGAGGTCGAAGCCGAACTGACCCGCCTGCTCCGTGAGAACGAGGACCTGCGCGCCAAGCTGGCCGCCGCGACGCGTGCCGCCGCGCAGAACCAGCAGCAGCAGGGCATGCGCAAGCCGCCGGAGCCGCAGGACGGCCGTGGTCCCGGTGCGCCCGTGCCCGCCGCCATATCTGGACCGCCGGTCCAGCAGCAGCCCCCGCAGATGGGTCCGCCCCAGCTGCCCGGTGGCGCGCCCCAGCTTCCCGCCGGCCCCGGCGGACACGGCCCGCAGGGCCAGCACGGTCCCGGCCCCATGGGCCAGGGTCCGATGGGCGGCCCCATGGGGCAGCCGATGGGCGGTCCCATGGGCCAGCAGATGGGCGGCCCCATGGGCGGCCACGGCCCGCAGCTGCCGCAGCCCGGCCAGGGCCCCGGCGGCGACAGCGCCGCGCGTGTGCTCTCGCTGGCGCAGCAGACCGCCGACCAGGCGATCGCGGAGGCCCGTTCCGAGGCCAACAAGATCGTCGGCGAGGCGCGCAGCCGCGCCGAGGGCCTGGAGCGGGATGCCCGTGCCAAGGCCGACGCGCTGGAGCGGGACGCGCAGGAGAAGCACCGCGTCGCGATGGGCTCGCTGGAGTCCGCGCGCGCGACGCTTGAGCGCAAGGTCGAGGACCTGCGTGGCTTCGAGCGCGAGTACCGGACCCGTCTGAAGTCCTACCTGGAGAGCCAGCTGCGTCAGCTGGAGACCCAGGCGGACGACTCGCTGGCCCCGCCGCGTACGCCGGCGACCGCGTCGCTGCCGCCGTCCCCCTCGATGAGCGGCTCGATGGCTCCGGCCGGTGCGGGTGCGATGGGTCACACGATGGGTGGCAACCCGTCGATGGGCGGCCCCTCCATGGGCCACGGCCCGTCCGGTGCGCAGTCGTACGGCGGCCAGCAGCAGATGTCGCCCGCGATGACGCAGCCGATGGCGCCGGTGCGGCCGCAGGCGCCGCAGCCGATGCAGCAGGCTCCGTCGCCGATGCGCGGCTTCCTCATCGACGAGGACGACAACTGACGGCCCCGCGCTGAGCGCGTAGCCGTCGGCAGTCAAAGGGCCGGGCCCCGGGATCTCCCGGGGCCCGGCCCTTTGCCGTACCCCCCGCCCCGTGCGGCGAGGGCCCGTCGCTCGGCGCGGAACGCAGCGGGGGGGGGGGGGGGGGGGGGGGGGGGGGGGGGGGGGGGGGGGGGGGGGGGGGGGGGGGGGGGGGGGGGGGGG
>NZ_JBSOPZ010000045.1:0-48565 GCF_053763515.1 Streptomyces mabaensis | reverse complement strand
CGGCCGACACATCCCGCGCCAACGGCCCCATCGACCATCCGTCACCGGCAATGTGATGCACCACCATCACCAGCACACAGTCACCCGGCCCCACCCGCAGCAGCCGCGCCCGCAAAGGAAGCTCAGCCGCCAGATCGAACGCATGACCCGCCAGCTCGGCAACCACCCCCGCCACACCCTCCTGCCCCACCTCGACCACCGGCAGATCGAAAGAGGCCTTTTCGGGCGGGAGTATGTGCTGATACGGCTGCCCGTCCACGGTGGTGAACACCGTACGCAGCACCTCGTGCCTGCCCACCAGATCACCCAAGGCATACGTCAGCGCGTCGACATCCAGCGCCCCGGTCAACCGCAGAGCGAGGGGAATGTTGTACGTCGCCGACGGGCCCTCCAGCTCACCCAGGAACCACAACCGCTGCTGCGCGAACGACAACGGCACCCGCCCCGGCCGCTCCACCCGCACCAGCGGTTGCCTCCCTGGCCCGGAGGAGATCAACCGGACCGCCAGAGCATCCGGGGTGGGCGCCTCGAACAGCGTCCGAATCGATACCTCCGCCCCGAAGACCGAACGGATGCGGCTCACCACCCGGGTGGCCAGCAGCGAGTGGCCGCCCAGCTCGAAGAAGTTGTCCTCCACCCCGACCGTCGGCAGGCCCAGGACCTCGGCGAACACCGAACACAGGATCTCTTCCTGCACCGTTGCCGGCCCACGCGCACTGTTTGTCGGCTGATAGTTGGGAGCGGGCAGGACCTTGCGGTCCAGCTTGCCGTTCACCGTCAACGGCAGCGTATCCAACACCACCAGCGCAGAGGGCACCATGTACTCCGGAAGCAGAGCACCGAGGTGGGCGCGCAGAACAGAGGTGTCGCAACCACCACTGCGACCGCCGGCGGGAACGAGGTAGCCCACCAGGCGCTTGTCTCCAGGCTGGTCCTCACGCACAACCACCGCCGCCTGGGCCACCGACGGATGCGCAGTCAGCGCCGCCTCGACCTCACCCAACTCGATCCGGAAACCCCGAACCTTCACCTGATCATCGGTACGGCCCAGATACTCCAGTCGCCCATCAGCGGTCCACCGGACCAGGTCACCCGTACGGTACATCCGCTCACCAGGAGTGCCATACGGGCTCGCGACAAACCGCTCCGCCGACAACCCCGGCCGACCCAGATATCCCCGCGCAAGCTGAACACCGGCGAGGTACAACTCACCCGCCACACCCGGCGGCACCGGCCCCAAGGCCGCATCCAACACATAGACCTGCGTGTTCCACACCGGGCGCCCGATGGGAACACCGCTCCTGCTGGTGTCACCGTCGAAGGACCATGCGGTGACCTCCACTGATGCCTCGGTGGGTCCGTAGAGATTGTGGAGTGGAACGTCTATCAGCTTCGAGAACTGTTCGGCGAGGTCACTGGGGAGCGCTTCCCCGCTGCAGAACACAGCTCGCAGGTCGGCACAGGCAGCGGCGGCCGGTTCACGGAGGAAGACCTGCAGCAGGGACGGGACGAAGTGCGCGATCGTGACACGTTCACGCTGGATCAACTCGGCCAGGTACCTGGGATCGCGGTGGCCGGCGGGCTTGGCGACAACCATCGTTGCACCCTGCAGGAGCGGCCAGAAGAACTCCCGTACCGACACATCGAAACCGAAGGGAGTTTTCTGCAGTACCCGATCCGCGGCCGTCAAGTGATAGGTGCCCTGCAGCCAGGTCAGCCAGTTGACGACACCCGCATGGGGGATCGCGACACCCTTCGGCCGTCCGGTCGAACCCGAGGTGTGGATGACATATGCGGTGTGAGCGGGCAGCAGGGCAGCGCGGCGCTCGGCGTTGGTGGGGTCGGTGTCCACGAGGCCTTCACATGCGGTGATGGTCGCGGGGTCATCGACGGCCACCATCGGTGGGTGGGTGCCGGTGAGGCGGCAGGCCAGGTCCGTGCTGGTCAGCACCAGAATAGGCTGCGCGTCGTCGCAAACGTGAGTGATGCGGTCGGAGGGGTAGTCGGGGTCCACAGGTACATATGCCGCGCCGGCCTTCACCACCGCGAGGAGTGCGACCACCAGGTCGAGGGATCGGTGCATCATCACCGCGACCAGCGCATCAGGTCCCGCGCCCCGACCGATCAGGAGTCGGGCGAGGCGGTTGGCCCGCGCGTTGAGGTCTGCGTAGGTCACCTCGGCACCTTCGAAGACCACCGCTACCGCGTCCGGCGTGCGGGCAGACTGGGACTGGAAGAGGTCTGGCAGCGTTGCTGCCGGCACCTCCCGGGCGGTGTCGTTCCAGCTCTCGAGAATGAGGCGCTGTTGTGAACGGTTCATCAAGGTAATCTGGTGTATGCGTTCCTCCGCAGCGGAACGCGCCATCCAGTTCATTACGTCAAGGAATTTGGCAGCATGCTCATGCAATGCAGCCCGACTGTAAAGATCAGGGTTGGCTTCTACGACCACAGACATGCTGCCGTCGGATGACCTGTCATAAACCGAGATCGATAGATCGTTGAAGTTTATGCCGCCGAGACTGCGTGCGGCGCTGGAAGCCTCACCGAATTTCACATCGTAGTCAAAGGAGACGACATTGACCAGTAGGGGGTAGAGTCCGGTCCGCCCTACCAGCTTGAGGTCCCTCAGAATATCCTCATAGCGGTATCGCTGATGACGCAAGGCATCTCGCACTCCGCGAGACACCTGCTTCACCAGTTCCCTCACGGTAGCATTCGGTCGCACCGCGAGGCGCAGGGGAATGATATTGGCTGTCCTTCCCGGGATGTTGCGAAGTCCGATTTTCCGGCCCATGACGGGAACTCCGAGGATGATGTCCTCTTGTCCCGTTGTGCGGTGCAGGAAGGCGGCGCTAGTGGCGATGGCCAGACCCGATATGCTGGTTCCCAAGCGACGTGCATAGCTTCTGAGTTCTGCGGCGACATCGGGAGAAATGTGAAGCGTGTGGCGCGCCAGTTCGCGAGGCGCATTGCAGGGCTCACGGCCGCTCAAGCTGATCGTTTGAGGGTGATCGGAAAGCCGCTCCGTCCAGTACTGTCTGTCGGTTTCGATTTCCGCGGACGACCGGTACTCGTTATCAGCGTCCATCAACACCGAAGCTGACGCAAATGCATTATCCTGGACGTGTTCGCCAGCCAGTAGCGCCGTATAAACCGTAGCCACCCGAGAGGCTATCAGGGATCCAGCGAGTCCGTCCGCGATGATGTGGTGAAGCCGCTGATACCAGAAGAAGAGCCCTTCACCGACCTTGAACAGCGCGTGAGTGAAGAGTTCATCACCCTGGAGAAACACTGGACGTCCCATGTCCGCCCGCATCCAACTCTCCGCGCCGGATCGGGGATCTTCCTCACCGCTCACGTCGATCATATGAAACAGCCAGTCGCTGCGCAGATCAAAGTACTGCCGAGGGGCTTCTGCGGTCGCCTCAAAACGCAGGTGAAAACAGTCGAGCTCTTGGACGCTTTTTCGCACGGCGGTCTCGAAAAGGTCCGCATCCACGTTTCCGTGAATCTCCAGTATATTCACCCATGTTGTAAATCGGACTATTCGGATTCAGCTCTTGTGCATGCCATACACCAAGTTGTCCGGCCATCAGCTCACGCCGACCATCATGCGATCCAGACATATCTACACCTCGGTCGGCGCTCGCGCTCCACTGCGGGAGCCGGTATAAGCAATCTGAGAGAAATGTTGATTCATTTCACCCTCTCAAGTCGGGCTTGAAAAGATGAACCTTGAATTGTGAGATCTGAACGAGATCGAAGCCCGTTGACGAAGCTCGTCGCATCCTTTTACCTCAAGAGGCAGAGCGGGCCGCACGCAGCAGGTTGTTGTAAGCCCGCCGCAGGTGCTTGGCAACGGGGCAAGGCCGTGCGGACGCCTGACACTGTCGACATGAGTCTCGATGCACGTCATAATCTTCACGCGCTTGGTCGACGTGTGGCTGCATTGAGAACTCCTGAGGTGGGGAGGAAAAGGTGGATAGGAAACAGGGAAAGGTCTTGTGGCGGTCGAGAAGCTCACCGTTGCAGGGCGTGAAACCTTTCTAGGCAAGCCCGTACAGTGATCGGGTTTTCAGATGCCCGGACGGTGTTACCCGACGCCGCATACGGCCTGCAGCCCGTGCGCGTGTTGCCACATCAAAGTCACCGGATACGTTGTCCGCACTGGCCGGCAGATCCGGCGGTGCCGCGGCCGCTGCAGGATCGTTCACGTGACCGCAGGCCGCGCACTGGTGAAGAACCACCTACCTCGCGTTCTCAGCAGGAGGTGAAGTGGGCTATCGGTCAGTGGGGGCGGACGGTAATCCACTATTGGAGCCCTTCTTTCTTTGTCGCGTCAGCGAGGGCTTGGTCCAGGATGTCGACCCCTCGGGCGATTTCCTCGTCGCTCGCCGTCAACGGCGGCGCGATGCGAAAAGTGCCTCCCATACCCGGAAGCTGAACGATGTTCATGTGCAGACCGAGTTCCAAGCATCGCTGGGTCACCGCGGCGCCGATAAGGTCGGCGCCCCCGCGCCCCGTCTCGCGGTCGTCTACCAGCTCGACCCCCAGAAGCAGGCCCCGGCCGCGAACGTCGCCCACGACGGCGTGGCGCGCCTTGAGCGCGCCGAGGCTGTCGTGAAGCCTGCCGCCCAGCTCTCGTGCGCGACGATCAAGGCCCTCTTCGGCCAGTACGTCCAGGACCGAGAGGCCCACAGAGGCGGGCAGCGGATCATTGGCGTGCGTGGTGAAGAACAGGAACCCGCGCTCGTGAGCCTGGTGCTCGATCTCGGAGTTGGTGATCACGGCGGCCAGGGGAAGTCCTGCGCCAAGCGTTTTGGACAGCGTGAGAATGTCCGGCACGACGCCTTCGTGCTCGAGCGCGTACCAATCGCCCGTGCGGCACAGGCCAGTCTGGGCCTCGTCGAGGATCAGCAGCATGCCTCGCTCGCGGCACTTGTGTGCCAGCGCCGCGAGATATCCTGGCGGGAGCTCGATGACGCCGCCTGAGCTGAGGATCGGCTCGACCAGGCACGCGGCGAGACTGCCGACCGACTGGGCGTCGATCAGGTCGAATGCCAGATCGAGTTGGCGCTGCCAGTCCAGAGACCCGTCCGGTCCGACGATGTCGGGATGGAAGCGGTCCGGCACCGGCAGTGCGAAGTTGCCGGGCGCGGCGGGCCCATACCCTTTGCGGCCCGCACCATACGTGGCGTTTGCAGCTGCCTGCGTCATTCCGTGCCAAGAGCGGGCGAAGGACACGATCTCGTGACGGCCAGTGACCAGTTTCGCCATGCGCACGGCCGCTTCGTTTACTTCCGCTCCCGTCGTGAGCAGCAGCACCTTGTCCAGCGGGCTCGGCAGCGTATCGGCAAGCCGGCGGGTGAGTTCGAGGACCGGGCGGCTCAGCATGCCGCTGTGCAGATGGTCCAGTTGGCCGATCTGCTTGCGCACGGTCTCCACGACCCTGGGGTGGGAGTGGCCGAGGATCGCGCTCATCTGACCGGAGGTGAAGTCGAGCAGCTCACGGCCGCTCTCAGTGAAAACCGACGTGCCGACCGCTCTCACGATGACCTCTAGCGAGAAGGCGGCGCGGCCGCTGTAGCGGATGAGGTGGCGCTCAAGGTCCGCACCGGACTGGTCCAGGGTCATGCGGTCACGGTAGGTGTGCGCGGCGAAGTGCGTCCATCGCGCAGTTGTGACCAGCCTGTACGGCAAAGCCGTACAATGGAGCGGTGCTGAACACCAGTCGTCTTCACTTGCTCAGCCTGTTGGAGACCCTCGGCACCATCCGTGCGGTCGCCGAAACGCAGCACCTCAGTGCCTCAAGCGTGTCTCAGCAACTCGCGGTGCTGGAGCGTGAGACCCGATGCCAGCTCCTCATACGGATCGGTCGACGGGTGCAGTTGACTCCGGCCGGCCTGCTGCTGGCGCGACGGGGGCGTGACATCCTCGATCAGATCGCCGAGGTCGAGGCCGAGCTGAAGGCTTTGAACGGCGAGCCGGCCGGAACCGTCCGGCTGGGAGCCTTTCAGAGCGCGATCTACACTCTGGCGGTGCCGGCGGCGACCCATCTCGCAACGACCCATCCCCAACTGCACCTTGAGCTGGTCGAACTGGAGCCGCACGAGAGCGGTCCGGCACTGCGCTCAGGTGAAGTGGACATGGTCGTGACGAGCGCCGACCACGGAGGTCTCGCCTCGCGATCCGACCTCGACATCATTCCGCTGGGCAACGATCCGGTCGTCCTGGTCTTGCCTCGGGGCCATCCCCTCGCTGCCCGAACCACGGTCGATCTGGCGTCTTGTGCTGAGGAGTCCTGGGCCTGTGACCGGCCGCAGTCCTACATGGCCGATCTCACCCAGCAACTGTGCCGGAAATCAGGGTTCGAGCCCAGAGTGGTGTGCCGCTTCAACAACTATCTGATGCTGCTGCGCCATGTCGCATCAGGCCAATCCGTGGCCTTGCTGCCTCTGCTTGCGTTGACGTCGGATCAGGGGGTCGTCGCCCGAGAGCTCAGCCCGCCGGTGCACCGCAGTATCTCTCTCGCGGTACGACGAAGCACCAGGCAGCGCGCCGCCATCACGGCGGTGATCTCGGCGCTGCGCGAGCACTCTTTCATCCCCGCTCTCTGCGCACCCGAGTCACTCGCAGAACAGACCGAGCCCTGAGCTTGACTCTGTCGGGGATCTTGGAGGCGTCGAGTTCATCTGCCGAGGGTTCGCCAGGAGGTGCGCCGGAGGATCTTGTGCTGGTCGAGGTAGTTCTGGAAGGCCGTCGGTTGTCGGGGCGGAGGACCTCCTTCGGCCGAAGGTAGTCCGCTGAGGCGTTCGATGTTGACGGCGATCGCGGTCAGGACGTGTTGGACGTGGGCTTTGCTCTGGCCTCGGTAGCGGCAGCGTCGCATGCCATGGCCGTGGGCGAACTCACTGACCGTGCCTTCCACCCCAGAGCGCACGGCGTATCGGATCTTCCACTCGGGGGTCTGTTGCTCGGTGCGGACGCGAAGTTGCAGGTCTCGGAGTTCGCGTGGGGGAAAGCCCACGGTGCGGACGTTTTCCCGTGAGGTCGTGCACTGAGTGCGGGCGGGGCAGGGCTGACACTGGCCCTTGGCGAATTTCGCCACGATCAGCGGAGCCGCGGTGGGCGAGGACGTCGGGTAGGGGGCGTGCCAGCCCCGGCTGACCTGCCCTTGGGGACAGGTCACCTGCCTGCGGTCGTAGTCGATGTGGAAGTCGTCGCGGGCGAAGCCCTCGCCCTGGCGATGCTGCCGGGTGGGGTTTGCCGGCAGTGGTCCGGTGACGGTGACCTGGTGGTCCCGGGCGGCTTGTTCCAGGTGGACCAGGGAGGTGTAGCCGCTGTCGACCAGGTGCTCGGCGGGCAGCAGGCCGCGGCGCCGCAGACGTGTGTGGATGCCGGGCAGGACCTGGCTGTCGTGGGTGGTGGCCGCGGTGGTGGCCACGTCCGTGATCACGTTGGGGCGTCCGGAGCGCAGGTCTCGGTCAGATGAGCGGCGAACCCTCTCCAGCTGATGATGTGTCCGTGGCGTGCGTAGCGGGCCGAGGTGTCGTAGGGCGAGACGATCGCCCGGGACGAGGGCGGCAGACCCGGTCCGCCGTCCTCGTCGGTGCGCCAGAGCAGGCGGCCCGCGGCGTCGCGGTAGTAGTTCTGCACCATGATCTGGCGCAGGGCCTGGACGCGGGGGCCGGACGCCCGGCCTGTCCCGTGCCGGCGGAGGTGTTCCAGGAGCCGGACGGCGTCGTTTCCGGGGGCGAGGATCCTGGTCTTGGGCTTGGTGGGGTTCTTGCCCAGGCGGACCGGTCGGCCGTAGCGGTGCCCCCACTCCTCGTCGACCAGGCCGTCCAGCAGGTGGCCGGCGGTGCTGGCGACCTCCTCCAGTGCGGCACGTACCGCTTCGGTGATCAGTTCCAGTCGGGTCAGGTCGCGCACCGCGGCCAGGACGTGGGTGGAGTCGGTGCGCTGCGTGGTGTGAGGTGACCCCCGGAGTGTGGACACAGGGGTTCATGCTGCGAGTCAGAGTTTAGCTGTCTTGTGGTGCTGCTGTTCGAACTCCATCGGGGAGAGGTAGGAGAGCGCGCTGTGGCGTCGGCGGGCGTTGTAGTAGGTGAGCCACTGGAAGATCTCCAGCCTCGCCTGCCGCATCGTCAAGAACAGCTTCCCGTACATCGTTTCTCGCTTCAGTCCCTGCCAGAAACTCTCGGCCAGGGCGTTGTCGTAACTCGAGCCGACCCTGCCCATGCTCCTGCGGATGCCATGCAGGTCGCAGACCTGGGCGAACGCGGCCGAGTGTCGGCGTACAAGTGAACGTGCACCACCTCGTACGAATGAGAGTGCACCGTTCTTGATGCGTTGAAAGGCCGTGGCCGGGAGCCTGCTGTCGTCGGTTGGGATCGGCGGAGGGCGGCTGACAGTGGTGTTGGACCCGCATCGGTGGCTGGAGCTGAGGCGGTTTCGCGGTCTGTACGAGTCTGGTGCGATGAGCCTGCGGGAGATCGCGAAGGAGACCGGGCTGAACCGTCGCACGGTCGCCAAGTACCTGTCGGGTGAGGTTCCGGTTGCTCCACCGAAGAGGGCTGCGAACGGTCAGCCGCGTCAGCGGGTGGTGGACGAGGTCGCGCCGCTAATCGATGCGATGTTGCGGGCCGAGATCCTGCTTAAGGCCGCGGTCATCCATGAGCGGTTGGCCAGGGAGTACGGGTTCACGGGCAACTACCAGCGCGTGAAGCTCTACGTTCAGGAAGCCCGACCGCGGATCGCCGGAGAGCTCGGCATTACGCCTCGGGAACTGGCGGGCATGCACCGCCGGTTCGAGGTGGTGCCCGGAGCTCAGGCCCAGGTGGACTGGGGGGATGAGGGCAAGATCCTCGCCCATGTCGGGGTCCCGAAGGTCTACTCGTTCCACATGACGCTGTCGTACTCGCGAGACCCGTTCTGCTGCTTCACCACCAGCCAGGACCTGGCGACCTTCTTCGCCTGCCACCGTCAGGCGTTTGCCCATTTCGGCGGTGTTCCCATGTCGATCGTCTACGACCGGACCAAGACCGTGGTCCGCCGGCATGTCGCCCCTGGTGAGGCCGTTCCGCTGCATCCGGAGGCGGTCGCATTCGCCGGGCACTACGACTTCGACCCCGACGTCCTGGCCGCTTACCGGCCCACTGGGAAGGGCCGGGTCGAGCGCCAGGTCCTGATCATCCGCGACTACGTCATGGCCGGACGCGCCTTCTCCTCCATCGAGGAACTGAACGCCGCCTTCACCGCCTGGGTTCCGCTGCGGCGGGCCAAGGTCCACGGCACCCACGGCGAGGTCATCGGACTGCGGGCGGTCCGCGATCACATGGCCCTCCGCCCACTGCCGGCCACTCCATACGTGGTCGCCCAGCGACACCTCCGCTACGTCGGCAAGGACTGCCTCGTCGCGTTTGAAGCGAACCTCTACTCGGTGCCGGCTCTACGGATCCGCCCGCGGCAGCTGGTCGAGATCAGGGCCACGAAGTCCCAGGTCATCCTCCATGCCACCACACCCGACCGCCAGGGAGAAACCCTGCTGGCCACCCACCCGCGGGCAGTTGGCCGCGGCGCCCGGGTCGTGGACGAGCGGCACTGGGACGGTCTGCCCACCGGAGCCGGCCGCCGCGTCATGGCGGGCGGAGACCTGCCCGCGCCCCGCCGGCAGGACAGCGGGTCGGAGGCGGGATCGCTGGAGGCCCTGTTGAACCGGGCTGCGGCCAGCCGGATCGAGGTCGGGCGCCGACCTTTGTCGGTCTATGACGAGCTGACCGGCACCCGCCCATTCACCACCCGTTCCCAGAGCAAGGACACGTCTTGAGCGAGCTGACCGGAAACCGCATCCGCAGCACGGCCGCCAAGCTGGGCCTGCCCCACCTGGCCGAGGCCCTGACCCAATACGCTCAGCGGGCTGACGAGGCCAAGATGGGCTACCTCGACTTCATCGACCTGGTCCTCTCCGAGGAACTCGCCGTCCGTGACGACCGACGCTTCCGCCAGGGCCTGAGGCTCTCTCGGCTGCCGCACCACAAGACACTCGATGAATATGACTTCTCGTTCCAGCCGGAGCTCGATCCCCGCAAGGTCAAAGATCTCGCCACCCTCTCGTTCGTCGAGGCCAAGGCCAACGCTGCCCTGCTCGGGCCGCCGGGGGTGGGCAAGACACACATCGCCGTCGCTCTCGCCGTCGCGGCCTGCCGGGCCGGCTACTCGATCTACTTCACCAGCCTCGACGACATGGTCCGCAACCTCACCGCCGCCGAATCCGCAGGACGCCTGACCAGCAAACTCGGCAGCTACCTGCGGCCAGCCGTCCTTGTTCTGGACGAGGTTGGCTACCAGCCCCTCGCGCGAGCCGAGGCGAACCTGGTCTTCCAGGTCATCTCAAAGCGATACGAAAAGGGCTCGATCATTCTGACCTCGAACAAGACCTTCAGCGAATGGGGGCAGGTGTTCGGTGACGAGGTCCTGGCCACCGCCATCCTCGACCGCCTCCTCCACCACTGCGGAGTCATCTCCATCAACGGCCCAAGCTATCGCCTCAAGAACCGACTCACCGCCATCGAACGAGAACGAGACGACGCGGCCTGAGCTTGTTTCGCGCTTCCGGCCCTTGTCAGACCCCGCGTTTAGAGTTCGGCGAGATGGGGCCGGTTCCGAGGCCGCCAGCACTGCAGAACGGCAGCCTCCCTGGTCTGCGCGGGGGTGGTTTCGGCCCAACCGGCGTCCAGGCATGTTGAGGGCCACGAGTGCAGCCTGCCAGCCCGGCCCCATCTCAGCCGATCGCCTGCCCTGTCCTTCGCGTCAAGACTGGTGCACATAACTCCGTACTCCGCGGAGCACTCAAAGGAGTACGCGGACACCAGGCGGAGGGCACTTTCTACGTGCAGGTTATCGGGTTGCGTCCCAAGGTCCAGGTCAGTGCCGATGGTTCGGGGGTGGTCGGTCATGCCGGGGCACGGTTGCTGGCAGATCTTGCCGATGCCACCGGGCTGACCGCCGCGTACTCCGCCGCGCTCGGGCCGCTTCGGCCACGCGGGACCGGACATGATCCGGGCCGGATCGCCACCGATCTCGCGGTGATGCTCGCCGACGGCGGCGAGGCCATCGCGGACCTGGCCGTGCTCCGGGACCAGCCAGGGATGTTCGGCCCTGTCGCCTCGACACCGACGGCCTGGCGGCTGCTCTCCGACGTTGACGAGACCGCCCTCGCCTCGCTGGCTTCTGCCCGCGCCCAAGCCCGGGAAGTCGCCTGGCTCCAGGCCGCCGAGCACGGCAAGGGCATCCCCGCAGCCCGGGCCGCGGGACGCACACTGCCCGGTCTGGTCCTGGACCTCGACGCCACGCTGATCACCTGCCACTCCGAGAAAGACCAGGCCGCGCCCACCTATAAGGGCGGCTTCGGCTACCACCCGTTGCTGTGCTTCCTGGCCAACACCGGCGAGGCACTGTCCGGCCGGCTGCGGCCCGGAAACGCCGGCGCCAACACCGCCACCGACCACGTCACCGTGCTCGACCAGGCACTCGCGCAGATCCCCGACGCCCACCGGCACGGCACCGACATCCTGATCCGCACCGACAGCGCCGGATCCGCGAAAGCCTTCCTCGCCCACGTCCGCGACCTGCGGAAACGAGGAATCCGTACCTTCTTCTCGGTCGGACACGCCATCACCGAGCCGCTCCGTCGGGCTATCCGGGCCATGCCCGACCGCCTCTGGCATCCCGCCCTGAACCAGGACGGGACGCTCCGTGAGGGCGCCGAGGTCGCCGAGCTGACCGACATGGTCGACCTGGACAGCTACCCAGCCGACACCCGCATCATCGTGGCGCCGCGAACGCCCGCACCCGGCGCCCAGCTGTCCCTGTTCGACCAGGACGAGGGCCTGCGACATCAGGTGTTCCTCACAAGACTCCGCACTTGAACTTCGTGTCACTTAGTGACGGAATCGCCTGGGCAGTGCAGCCAATCGAGTCGCCGCCGCCCGCACCATCACAGCGACGAACTCTCGCGGCAGGCCCCGCCGCTGCCGCGAAAGACGCCAGAGTCGGCCACGCTCCCCCTTTCCCGGATGAGGATGACCGTGAGTCAAGGCCGCATCGTCTGGGCGCGTTCGAACGAATCATCGACTTCTACATGCACCGCAACCCGCTCCAGTTCTCCCTGGTTGCCAAGTTGACCACGCACATCACGGCGACAGCCTTGACCTCGTCGCTGAGTGCTCTTCAGCGCCGGCATCCGATGCTCCGGGTCGCAGTCGATCGGGCCGCGCCCAAAGCCGTGTTCCGAGATCGAGGGCGCGATCCCCCTCGAAATGGTCCCGGTTGGCGCTCCCTGGCAATCCGTGGTCGCCGTCGAGCAGACCCGACCGATCCCCCGACACCAGGGCCCCTTGGCGCACGCCGTACTCGTCCCCGGGGGGTTCGCGATGCGCTGTCGTCGCAGGAAGACCTCCTCGCCCACCCTGGTGCAGCGGTCGATCTCGGAGGCGCGCCGAGCGGCACGCTTCCGGACGGCGACGAGCGGTTGAGTCCCGTCGGCGAACTCGTACCCTTCCCGGGCCTCAAGCCGCATGTGGACACGCTCGCTCTGGATGTGGCGCTGACCAAGCGCCTCATCCATCGTTGCCGCCTGGAGGACACACAGTGCATGTGTTCCGTCGACGAGGACGCGAATACGTGCGGGTGTTGAGCCCCATGGACTTGCGCCGTGCGGTCGGCCTGTCCGACGAGGTGGTGAACAGGTTCGCGGCTGCCCGGACGGGAAGTGGCGCAGACGATGCCCACGACTTCTGGACTCTCGCCCGAGGCCATGATGATGGCCGCCACCGCAGCCGACATCCAGATCACCAACCTAGGCGTTGCTGAAGTGGGTCACAGGAGCGTGAGCACCCGGTCCGTTCTGTGAGGGCCCACGCAGATCACTCAGCTGCGAGGAGAGCGCATTCTCGGCGTCATCACCGTCGGCGGCCGGCTGCGGATGACAGAACTCACCCACGACCCAGTCACCGCCTTCCTCCCCGAAATGACCGCTGTGCTGGCGGAAGCGTGCGTGGGAACACCTCGCGGGTGAATGCGGACTCCCGGCCCGATGGCCAGCCGGCATGCACAAATGACACCTGGCGGCGGCGCCAGGGCAACGGCACCTCGCCGCGCAAAAGTTCGCCGCAGGTTCGCGTACGGCACGTGCCTGCGGAGCGCCGTCCATGAAGAGGGCGGTGGGCGGCCAGTCAACCTGCGTTCGCTGTCGCCAACGCAGGCGAGGGGCACACTGATCCCAGTCGGGGCTTGCTTTTTCAGTCACTTAATGACATTCTCACTAGCGACCCACGGGGCATTGACGCTCCCGCCGAAGCCGACTCGTGCTCCGATGTCAGCTCAGCCGGGAAAGCTCAATCCCCCGAAACGATCCTCATTGGGTAGCGAGAAGACGGCTGATCCAGCAACAACGACCCACGTCAGCCGCACGACAGACCGCACCTGCCCTCGGCCCGTAACCCCCGTGCGGAACCCGGGGGCAGGTGCAGCTCCTCCCCCGGTCACTGAGTCGGTGACAGCGGCGGAACGGACGGGGTGGATGGTCAGCCAGGTGCTTGCCTCAGCATTGTGTTTAACCTCGCTGCCGTTTCAGGCGGACATGTTCGGTGAGGGTTTCGGCTCGTTTCACGGTCTTTCCGGGTTCGTGTCGTGGCGCTGGCCTGCGGTTTTTCGAGCCGGGTGGGCGTCCTGGCCCGGGCCGGGAGGGTTTGGGCACGCCGGCCGGACGGGCGGTCTTCGCGCGGAGGTGGCGGAACCCCCGGCGGACCCGGGCGGGGGTGAGCCGACGAGGTTCCGCTGGCCGCTCCCAGGGGCGGCGGAGGTCCTCGGCGAGGGGCCGGGCGAGGCGGAGTTGGGTGTGGGCGGCGATGATCAGCCACGTCCACAGGTCGGCGGTATGCGGGTCCCGGACCTTCGGGACGGTCCAGCCCAGGGTCTGCTTGAACAGCCGGAAAGTGTGCTCCAGGTCGAAGCGCCGCAGGAACGCCTGCCAGCGCAGGTCGACGTCCGCGCCGGTCATCCCGGTGCGCGAGGACCACAGCCACACCGGTTTCGGGTCGCGGTCGCCAGGCAGGTGCTCGACCTTCAGCCTGATCAACATGCCGTGGATCAACGGGAGTTCACCATGATGGTCGAGCCACGGGCCGCGCGCCGTCAGGCGCGGGTGCATCCGGTCCCAGGCGAGGGTCTCGGCCTTGCCGTAGCGGGTGGTGTCGCAGGTGGTGGCCTGGTCGGGGGTGTGCCAGGACTCCGGTTTGGCGAAGGTGAGGACACCGCCGTGCTTGCGGGGCTGTCCGCCGCGCGGAGTGGAACGGCGCGGGCCGGCGTCGCGGAGCATGACCCGGTCCGAGCGCAGCCGGCCAACCAGCTCGACGGGCAGATCCGCCAGAACGTAGGCGAGGCGGGTGACGTCGTAGCCGGAGTCCATGACGATGAGAATGTCTGGGTCACCGGGCTTCCACTGGTCGGCCCGCAGGAGCCGGGTGAAGACGTCGCGGAGCTGGGTGGCGGTCACCGCGGTGGCGTCGTCGGCCGGCCCCAGGCGGATCGCGTCCAGCACGGCTGTCCACGATGTCCGCCCTGTCTCCAGCGCGGCGACGAAGGAGTAGGGCCAGCCGGGGATGAACTGATCCGCACTGCGGCCTCGCCCGTAGACGTGGCAGAACAGGAGCTCCGGGCTGGTAGGGGCGTCGGGCCGCAGCCAGTTGCTCACATCGACGGCGAGGACGATCCGCCCGTCGGCCGCCCTCGGCAACGGAGTGGAGACCAGCAGCCTGCGCAGGCGACGCGGTTCCAGCCAGCCATGGTTGACCGCGTCGTACATCGCCCCGTGCACGCGCCGGTGCTCAGCCGCCAGCGTCAGCTCGGCCAGCGACGTCACCGTACCGTCCACGCACAGCACCGCATCGGTGAGCTCGAAGAGCGCGTCCGCACGGGAGTAGAGGCAGTCGTAGAACTCGACACGAAAGTGGGACAGCACGCTCAGCGCGGCGTCAGCGGGACCTGCAGAAGCCAGACTCTTCACAGCGGCCGTTCCTTCACGCGACGTTGCTCGACACTTCGAAGCGTGAAGAACGGCCGCCCTGCTGTCTCACGAAGAAGGCAAGATCAGCAGGTCAGGTGACCCGGCGAGGTTAAACACAATGCCGTTGACTTTGGGGTGATTTGGCGGTTCAACAGATACCAGGGGGGTGGTGTCCGATGGCCGCTCGGCTGGTGGACCGGATCGGGCTGGGAGACCTGACAGAGGTGTTCCCGCCGGAGCTGGTGGACGCGGTATTAGCGAAGTCCCGGGCGCGTGAGGTACGGGTGCGGCTGCTGCCGCCGAGGCTGATGGTGTACTTCGTGCTCGCGCGTGCGTTGTTCTCCGGCGAGCCGTACCGGGAGGTCTTACGGACGCTGGCCGAGGCGGTCCGGCGCGAGGACGGGTGGGGCGCCTGGCGGATCCCGGACAAGGCGGCGGTCTTCCGCGCCCGTCTGAACCTCGGGGTGGAGGTGCTGCGTGAGCTGCTGCTTCATGCCGGAGCGGCGGTGGCCGACGAGCGGACGCCAGGTGCTTTCTGGAGGGGCTTGCGGCTGATGGCGATCGACGGGACGACGCTGCAGGCCGCCGACACGGAGGCAAACGAGGCCGGTCTGGGGCGGCTGCGGACCAAGGCCGGTAAGGGACCCACCGGATATCCGCTGGCCCGGGTCGTGATCCTCGTCGAGTCGGGCACCCACGTGATCTGCGACGCCGCGGTCGACTCCTACCGGGTCAAGGAACGCGTCCTGGCCGAACGGCTCGCGGGCTCGCTCCGGCCGGGCATGCTGGTCCTGGCCGACCGCGGCCTGCCCGGAGCCCACCTGTGGCAGTACCTGATCGGCACAGGCGCCGACCTTCTGTGGCGAGTCCCCGGCATCTGGAAACTGCCCGTCGAGGACGTCCTCGCGGACGGTTCATGGATCTCTACGGTGAAGGGCGGCAGGGGCCGCAGCGTCCGCCCACCGCAGGACATCCGGGTCCGCGTGATCGAGTACAGCCTCGACATTCCCGGCCGTGACCAGGCCGAACGCTACAGGCTCATCACCACCCTCATGGACCCCGATGCGGCGCCGGCCGCCGAACTGGCCGCCCTCTACGGCGAGCGGTGGGAGGTGGAGAACACCCTCGCCGAACTGAAGACGACACAGATCGGCACCCGGACCGTCATGCCGAGCAAGAGCCCTGACCTGGTATTCCAGGAGATCTACGCACACCTGGTCCTCTACACCGGGCTGAGAGTCCTGATGCACAGAGCAGCGGTGAACCGCAGCGAACCCCTTGATCCGGACCGGCTCTCCTTCGCCGCGGCCCTACGGGCAGCCCGCCGGAGCATCACCTCGCTGAACAGGGATTTTCCCCCCTCAGCACCTTTCCGCGGTCGCCCGTGAACTCGAGGAAGAGATCAACCCGCCCCGCAGACTCCGGGCCGTGATCCGCCAGGCGAAGCGCAAGATGTCGCGCTTCCTGTCCTGGAACCCCGACCGGCCCCGGCCGCCTCAGCCGACCTGCCGACCCGCAGAAACCCTGCAGGTCATCGTGGCAGTCACACCCCCACCAGACCCCAAAGTCAGCGGCATTGAGGTTAAACACCAAGCTCAGTAGCTGTTGTCGTACCGATCTTGGAGTTTGTCGATCGAACGGGGGTCTCGATTGGGTGGTCGCGGGGTCCTCCAGCACCGTTCCCGACAGGCCGCGACCGCGTCCAGCGCGCTTCTGCGGGGCCGGTATCCATAGAACTCGTAACAGGATCTTGGTGAGATGTCCTGGTAGGCCGTGACCGGTGTGACGATTCGGCCGTTCGGGAGGGTGTGAGTACTCGGCCGTGGGTCGTGGATGATGACTTGTGGGCATTGATCGAGCCGCTGCTGCCGGCTTGGCCGGAGCAGTCTCCGGGGCCTCGGCCGTTGGCGGACCGGCTGTGTCTGCAGGGCATCCTGTACGTCCTCTACAACGACATCGCCTGGCAACTCCTGGCGCCGGAGCTGGGATTCGGCTCCGGGCAGACCTGCTGGCGACGGCTCGACCGGTGGCAGCAGGCGGGCGTCTTCGACCAACTGCACCGGGTCCTGCTTGCTGAGCTGAACGCGGCCGGCCGGCTCGACTGGTCCAGGGCCTGCGTGGATGGGTCCCACATCCGCGCGAAAACGGGGGCGCCGACACCGGTCCGTCGCCGGTCGACCGGCGGAAGACGGGCAGCAAACACCATCTGATCTGCGACGGACGCGGCGCCCCGCTCAAGGTCATCACGACCGCGGCGAACGTCGACGACGTCACCCAGACCCTCGCCCTGGTCGACAGCATCCCACCCGTGGCCGGCCGACCCGGCCGACCCCGCAAACGCCCCCGAGGCTCTCCTCGGCGACAGGGCTACGACTCCAACCCCAACCGCGAGGAGCTGCGTAAACGCCGGATCCTGCCCGTCATCTCCCGCAAGGGCGCCCCAAACATCAAGGGCATGGGCAAGCTCCGCTACGTCGTGGAGCAGACCTTCGCCCTGCTCCACCACTTCAAACGACTCGCCGTCCGCTGGGAACGCCGTACCGAACTCCATGACGCCTTCGTCTCCCTCGCCTGCAGCCTCATCTGCTGGCGCACGTAACGCTCCAAAATTGCTTCACCGCTGTTGACCTCGGCCGACGTGCTTGGCCAAGGATCGAGCGTGATCCAGAGTTCACGCTCGTACGCATGATCTACCTGCTCGCCAAACGGATCTTCGCTCCCCCCACGAGCCGAGGCGCACCGCCTTCCGCCAGAGCGGATGAGTCTTGGCGACCACAGACGTTATAGACGTACATCTGTTACAGTTATTGCATGACTGAGCCCGTCATCGAATCCATGGTCGATGTCCGCAGCCATCTGGCCGACGTCATCGACCGCGCTCGCCGGGAAGCAAAGCCCACGATCATCACCCGGCGGGGGAAGCAGGAGGCCGTCGTCATCGACATTGACGAGTACCGTCGCCTGACCGCGCTGGAGGAGGCAGCCGAAGACGCCTGGCTGAACCGGCTCGCCGACGCCGCCGAGGCCGAGGGCCGCGAAGGTTCCATGAGCCTTGAGGAGATGGCGGCCGAGCTGCTGGGTGGCGGCCGGTGAAGCACCGCGCCACGTTCACCCCCGCCAGTCAGCGGGATCTGCGGAAAATCCCGCTGAGCGATGCCCGCACCATCCTGCGGCGGCTCGCCGACCTCCAGGCGGCCCTCGATGCAGGCGACACCTCCGGCCTCGACATCAAAGCCCTCACCGGTCACCACGCCCGGTGGCGGCTTCGCGTAGGCGACTACCGCGCCGTCTACACCATCGAAGAAGACGAGGCGGGCCGCCCGATCATCTGGGTGTGGGTCCTCGCCGTAGGCCACCGCCGCGAAATCTACCGACGCTGACCAGCGGGGCCAGCAACACCGGCCCCCGCGCGTCCCGATCCTGCATGATCGGGGGTCGTGCCCGTACGGATGATCTACCTGCTCGCCACGAGGATCTTCGCGTGGCTCGCTCTGCTGTGCCGATCCTCTGCCGCGAAGAACGCCGAGATCCTCATCCTGCGCCATGAGGGCACGGTGCTGCGCCGCCAGGTCGCCGCTCCCAAGCCCAGCCGGCCGGACCGGGCACTGCTCGCCGCGCTCGCCCGGCTCCTGCCCCGTCGGCTCCTCGGCCACCGGATCGTCACCCCGCGCACGCTGCTCGTCTGGCACCAGCGCCTGATCAAGCAGAAGTGGACCCAGCCACGCTCACCCGGCCGCCCGCCGCTCTCCGACTGCTGATGGGGATCTTCCTCGGTATGGCCATCGCCAAGGACGGACGGCCGGCCCCCCTACTGGGAATCGCCCGTCAGGCTGTGCGCCGCCCCCCTGCCCGGTCTGGTGGTCTGGCGGGGGGGGCGGCGCGCGCTGCGAGGAACTGGCATGCTCCCGCGCGGATACCAGCTTCCGGCCTCGCACGGTGAACGCTTCCCGCAGGTGCACGGGGGTTGACCGTGCCAGCCCTGGGATCACCCGTTTGGCTTTGTCGGTGAGTTGCGGTTCTGGACCAACTTCTCGGGGCGGTGCACGCTGAGCAATGGATGACGCTCATGAGGGGCTGGCCGTCTCATCAGACTAAAGCGTGTTGCAGAAGGCTGTGATCTGGCAGGTCGGGGCCCGGTTCCGACTGTTCTGATCATGCGGCTAGGGCGAGGTTGTGCATGTGGGCGACGGCCCGGACCGCGTGGTGAAGGCCGTCGCCGCGCTGCCGGCAGTCACGGAGGATCTTGTAGTTCTTCATACGGGCGAAGGCATGTTCCACGCGGGCGCGGACT
The DNA here is from genome assembly GCF_053763515.1 of Streptomyces mabaensis. NCBI lineage: Bacteria > Bacillati > Actinomycetota > Actinomycetes > Kitasatosporales > Streptomycetaceae > Streptomyces > Streptomyces mabaensis. Next base: position 29,207 of record NZ_JBSOPZ010000045.1, on the reverse strand, counting down.
TTGCGATGCTCCGCATTGTCCGCCTCCTCGCCCGGCAGTAGCGGCCGTCCCGGGCGTTTGCGGTGCGGCACCACAAGGCCGGTGTTGATGTAGGCGCCGTCACCGAGCACGGTGACGCCCTGGCACTGGGCGGGCAGGCCGGAGCTCCGCCAGACATGCGCGTCGGCCTTGTTGCCCGGAGCCGGCCGGGCGGTGGCAACCACCAGCCTCGTATCGGCATCGATGATGACCTGCACATTTGCCGAGAACCGGTAGTTGCGGCTCGAGGCACCGACCGTCCTGTCACGCACCGGGATCAAGGTACCGTCCACGATCCACAACCGATCCGCGGCGTCGGCGGGACGGGCAGCCGGCTCGAGGGCGAGCAGGGGCCGCAGCCGCTGGACGACCCGGCACACGGTGGCCGGCGAGACCCCGAACAGCGGCGCGAGCTGCCGCATCGTGAGGTTGGTGCGGTAGTAGACGGCCACCAGCAGCACCCGGTCCGCCAGCGGCAGGCACCACGGCCGACCGCCACCGGGACCGTTTCCGCCCCGCTCACGCACCACCTTCAACAGTCCCTCGAACTGCCTCATCCGCAGCCCGGTGAACGTCTCCACCCACAACGGCTCCGCCCTCAACACCCCACGCATACAAGGGAAATGCCCAGATCACAACCTTCTGCAACACGCTTTAGGCCACTGTGGCGGCTAGCGGCCCGGAGAGCGCGAGGGCGAGCAGTGCGTCGAACCTCCCCGGTTACCACGCGCTCATCAGAGCGCCGAGAGTAGGGGCAGGCTCAATGCCTCCTCCTCACCGCCAAAGTACACACGCACGCGGAAAGTTAGAGCTCAATTCGCCTCGAGCAAGCTTGAAGGCGTATGCGGGGACAGCCGCCTCAACGCCGGTCTCGGCGGCTGTCCCCGGCTTTCCGTCCCGTCGCGAGCACGAGATGGAAGCTGCAGTATGACCCCCCGCTGGGTTACCTCGGAAGCACATCCCCATCACACGGCAGCGGTGTCGCTGGCGGGATGTTGGACGACTCTCTGCATGAGGCCGGGTAGTTACTGACTTCGGCTCGTTAGGGTGATCCTTCTCTCTCTGATGGGGCCGGGGTGGTGGCTGTATTCCGTGGTGTGTGAGGTATGCGGATGGGGGCGGGCTGAGCCCTGTGGGCCGTCAGCGCCGTGAGGGAGTGCGGATGCAGGCTGCCGAGTTGTTCGAGCAGAAGACCAAGCCGCCGGAGGTGGCCCGGCTGCTGCGGGTGAGTGTGAAATCGGCCTACCAGTGGCAGCGGTTGTGGCGACAGGGCGGCAGACAGGCGCTCGCTTCGCAGGGCCCGGGCGGATCACGGTGCCGTCTGTCCCCGCGTTGTCTGGACAAACTGGCGGGGTTCCTGGAGGAGGGGCCGGCCGCGCACGGGTGGGTGGAGGACCAGGTGTGGACCGCGGCGCGGGTGGCCACGCTGATCGGCAGGAAGTTCCACGTCTCCTACAGCGTCTCGGGCGCCACCAGGCTGATGCACCGGCTCGGGTTTTCCCCGCAGGTCCCCGCACGCAGGGTGGCCGAGCGCGACGAGCAGGCCGTGAGGGTGTGGAAGGAGGCGACCTGGGCGGAGGTAAAAGAACCCGGGCGGCCTGCGGGGGATACATCTGCTTCGAGGACGAGGCGGGCTGGTCGCCCAAAGGACGCACCTGGGGCCGGCGCGGTGTGACGCCGGTTGTGACGGTGAGCGGTCGGCGCTCGGGGCGGCTGTCGGTGGCCGGGCTGGTCGCGATGCGGCCCGCCTCGCGGACCCGGCTGTGCCACCGGCTGATCTCCCATCCCGCGGGCAAGGGCAAGCGCCGCAGCATGGGCGAACGCGACTTCATCACGCTCATCGACGGCACCCACCAGCTCGTCAAAGCGCCGATCGTGCTGGTGTGGGACCGGTTGAACACTCACGTCTCCCGCAGGATGCGCGAGCTGATCGAGGAGCGGGAGTGGCTGACGGTGTTCCTGCTGCCCGCCTACTCGCCCGACCTGAATCTGGTCGAGGGCGTGTGGGCGCACGTCAAACGCAGTCTGGCCAACCTCGCCGTCGTCGCCCTCGACCGCCTGGAGACGCTCGTCCGCAACCGGCTCAAACGCCTCCAGTACCGGCCCGAGACCCTCGATGGCTTCATAGCCGGGACCGGCCTCACCCTCGACGAGCCGACGTCACCCTGACGAGCCGAAGTCAGTAACTACCCGGCCTTGGGGGAAGGCCCCAGGAACCTGGGGGTTGGCGACAGTCGCGGTGGACATGAGTGCTGATCTTGGTGGGCAGTCTGATCTCGCTTCGTGCACGACGACACGGTGTGCACGTGGTGGAGGTGCCAAGTGCTCATCGTCGACACCGATGTCGTGCTCGTGGAACGCCAGCTGCGGGCCAGTGAGATGACATGCCCGTCGTGCGGGGCCGCGCTCGCGCCGTGGGGACACGGCCGGCCGCGGGAGATCCGTGGTGATCTCGGGGCCCGGCTGTTCGTACGCCCCCGTCGTTCACGCTGTACGGGTTGCCAGGTCACGCACGTGCTGCTGCCGGAGGGGTTGTGGCCGCGGCCGAGGTGATCGGGACTGGGCTGGAGATAGCGGCCCTCGGGCTGGGGCACCGCCAGGTCGCCGCCCGCCTGGGCCTCGCTGAGGGAACGGTCCGTGGCTGGATCAGCCGATTCCGCCGGAGGTCGGAGGATGTTCGCCGGTACTTCACCGTCGCCCTGGTCGCGTTGGCGGACGATCCGGTGATGCCTGAGCCAGCGGCCTCGCCGCTGTCGGACGCGGTCTCGGTGATCGCCGCCGCCCATCGGGCGGCCTCGATGGAGTGGCCGGAGATGAACACGGTGTCGCGGTGGGCCTTCGCGGGCCAGGTGATAGACGGTCGGGTGCTGACCTGCACCTCTTCAGCAACCTGGCCGGCGAAACCGTCCTGACCTGGCTCGGCGTCACCAGCGGCCTCATGGTCACCGCCATCGGACTCTGGCTGCTCCGCTCCGCCCTGCTCAACCACCCCCTGCACCACCACGGGCACGGTCACCAGCACGGGCACGAGCATCACCACAGCGATCATCATCACCACCACGGCGACGACCACCACCGCGGCAACCACAGTCACGGCCCCGGCAAGGACCGCAGCCACAGCCCTGAACACGGGCACGAGCACGAGCACCAAGGGTTGGTGGGCCTGCTCCCCAAGCGCCGCCAACACCATCCGGCCCAGACAGACCAGACAGCAGCGACCGCTGTACTGACCAGGTCCCCCGCCGGCACCCCGCATACGCGGGCCCACCCCCACACTCACCCCGCAACTGAACACGCTCACGCAAAGCCGGCGCGAGGAGGCCTCATCGGAATCGGGATCGCCGGAGGGCTCGTCCCCAGCCCCTCCGCACTCGTCGTCCTGCTCGGCGCCATCGCGCTCGGCCGCTCCGCGTTCGGCGTACTCCTCGTCATCGGCTACGGCCTCGGCATGGCGGCGACCCTCACCCTCGCCGGCCTCCTCCTCGTACGCGTACGAGACCGGATTGCAGCCCACACCCGCACCCATGCAACTCACCTCACCCGCACGAAGAGGCTCGCGCGCATCGGCCCCACGGCCACCGCCGCCCTGGTTCTCCTGGTCGGCCTCGGCCTCGCAGCTCGAGCGGCCGCCGGCCTGTGACCGGGCGACACGCCGCGGAGCGGCAAGCGCCCCCTGCGGCGCTCCACGGAAACGGTGCAGCCCGGACCTAGCATGGGCCATGGCCGAAATCTGCCGTGTCTGGTCAGACACTGCTGTACCGGGACTTCAGATCCGCCGCGCTGCCGGAACCATTGTCGGCATACGGCTCATGGGCTGGGAGGCACTGCTGCCGCTCTCCGTGGTGCAGGACGCCATTGGACAGGACACGCACGTACGCGTGTTACCAGCGCATGCCTCCAGTTCCTTCACACAGCCGCGCTACTACGGCCAGAGGTGAAGCTCGCGTGCACGCTCCTTCCCCGGAGGCTGGAGCGGCTATATCGAGTTGTCGCCGTCGAGTCGAGGCGGTGCCAGGCATGAAGAAGCGCTTGTCCGGGGCCGCCGCGGTCGTCGGCAAGAACCCGACGGCCATCGTTCCAGGCATTGCCAGCGCTGCGGCGGCATTGTGTCGCCGGTCGTCCGCGTGCGAGAACTCATCACAGTGGTGACCTGCACCGTCTCGGCGTCGGGAGACGGGCTCGGGCCCGGCACGGGCCAGGCGGTCGGACGACGACCTCGCGCGCGTTCTCCGCTCGGAGGTTGACGGCCTTGCCCGACACAACGAGGGGCAGCGGCCGGGAGAGATGGAGGCGCTGAGCGTGCTTCTCCGCCAGCAGGTCGTTCGGTACCCGGGGTGAAGCGTGGCACCGTGAGGATCGGAAGCCCGGTCCCGCCCGTGGGCGTCTCTGGGACGTGCGGGCGGTGTCAAGTAAGGACACGCTGCTGCCAGGGTGAGCGGCGTCGCGGAAGTCGCCCGGACAGGCTAATGACTTGTCAAATTGTTTTCCACTAGATCCAGTTGACGATTAGTCAGATTATCAGGAAATAGGCATGCGGGTGTCTTGGTGCCCCATTCGGCCTCGTGGAACGCGCTTCTCGAAATGCCCGACATGACAGGTCTAGGGGTCATAAGTACGTTCGCTCACGGGTCGACTGCTCAGCCGATTCCTCTGAGACAGGAGAAGTGTCATGATCACTCGTTCCAACGTTGTCACTGCCGGCATCGCGGCTGCCGCGGCGCTGGTGGCCACAGGCATCACCTACGCCTCGGCCGCCACCACGGAGGCGCCGAAGGCGACCAACGTCGTTCAGCAGGCAGCCGCTCCGGCTTCGGCCCTCAAGGGCGGCGACGGCGGAAGCGACAACTACGGCAAGGACCGTGACTACAAGGACCGCGACGACAAGGACCATGACGACAAGGGCTGGATCCACATCAACGAGCGCTCGTACTCCTCCTACCCGGGCGGCTGCATCACCGTGGTCAGCGGCCTCGGCTCCACGAGCCTCAACATCCGCAACGACAGCCACAAGACCGTCGAGGTCTTCCGTGGGGTGACCTGTGACAACGGCGCTCCGATCGCGACCGTCGGGCCTAAGAGCTCCAGCGACGGTGTGTACCCGCGTGACGTCCGCGGTGGCGTGTGGGTCAAGAACGGCGTGGTGGGCAGCTTCCGGGTGGTCGACGACCACCGCCACGGCGGCGGCGACTACGACAGCAAGTGACCGAGTCACTCCCCCGCATAAGGCAGAGCCACGGCCCGCTGGACTCGGACGCTGTTGGTTAATTCGGGGCCTTGCTTGACGTCGGTCCCCCAGACCCGGTTGTGGTTTGGGGGCCGACGTTTTCGTATCGGGAGGGTCGATGTCTTTGCAGCCAGGGCCGGGGGAGATTCCGGCGGAGACGGCGCGGGCGGCACGGTAAGGCTGCGGCGCTTCTGCGAGCGCGAGGGCACCGAGATCCCGTACGACGAGGTCGCGCCCGGCCGCAGAGAAGGAGATGCTCGAGACGGCAGCGTGATGCCGCTGATGGATGAGGACCTGGCCCACCTTCCGCTGCCGACCAATCGGACGCCGAGTGGCTGACCCGGCTCGCATGCATCAAGGCACGGCCGCTGCTCACACCCGCGGCTGCTCAGCGGCTCAATCGTGACCGCTGAGGGGCACGCCTCGGCTCAGGGCTTGAGCGGGCCCGTCAGCGTCGGCACGGCGATGCCAACGCCCGGGAAGGAAGAGACTCAGCGGAACCACACGCGCTGCCGCCTTCGGCCTGTGGCTCAGCCTGCTCGCGTTCCCAGCGGGGCTAGCTAGTGACCCCGTGGGTAGTCGGCTCGGATGCCGCCGGGCGGTAGCTCGCTGACTTGACCGGGTTGGTGTAGATCTCAAGCACGGTCATCGACGAACTCCAGCTGGGGAGCGAAGCGCGCAGATCCAGCCGTGTTCTCCGGTTCCTACCCGTAGCAGGCGGGCCGACTGGGAGACTGCGGCGCGTAGTCGGTCGGAGCCGGTCCGGGGGATGAGCAGTTGTGGCACAGAATCGCAAGGGGTACTACCGCGCGGGGCACTACGTGCAGCCCTCGTCAACGTCCAGCCGATGGAAGAAGCCGTCCACGGGTGCAGTCGTGGTAATCGGCATTCTGGCTATCGCTGGCTGGAACACCCTCTTCGGCAGCGAGTCCGGCCCCTCGGAGAAGTCGCCCCCTGCTCGGCCGGCCGGTTCCTCTGCTCCGGCTGCTTCCGGTCATTGATCCCGCTCGCGCCGGAAGGCGGTAAAGGGCCTCTGCCACACCTTGCCCTTCTCAGGGAGGCTCTTGCGGTCGGCAGGGGGCGTCCCTTCACCTGACACGGCCTCCTCTCGCAGTCGCTGCCAGACGGCCTGCCACTGCGTGATCTGGTTCTCGGGTACGCCACAGGCTGCCAGGTAGGCGCCTGTCGCCGTCCATGTGGTCGGGAGCGTCGTGCGGTTCACCAAGCTGCCGACAGTACTGGTAGATATGCGTCCCGCCGAACGCCGGCTGACCTCCTGCTGGGCCAGCCCGCTGACCACGCGCACATCCGCGAGCGCGGTGAAGAAGCCGGTGATGGTACGGACCCCGCGTGGATCGGGCCACGGCCGCTGAGCGGTCTGCGCATCAGGCGGGGCGGCGATGGGGTTGGCGGGAAGATCTGCATGGTTGCGTCCAAGCGCCACCTGGGCACCGCTGTTGCGGTCCCTGGCTTGCGGAACCGGACAGCCCCGAGCCTCCAGTGTCAGGCGTAGATGCCGGTAGACAGCGCCCATGTCGAGCAGCGCGGGACCGCCGGGGATGCCATGGCGCAGCGTGTCGAGCAGTGCGCCGGTGAAGGCTGTGTATGTGTCTCCGACCGGTGCCAGGGCGGTGCGGGTCTCGGCGGCGGCCGCCAGCAGGAAGCTGCCTTCCACCGCGGCCTGGTCGGCGAGCCCTGGTGAGGCATTCATCCTCCCCAGGGCCAGACCGCTGTAGCAGCAGTCCAGAAGAACGACGTGGCGCTCCGCACGGGAGTCAAGGAGCAGGACCTGGCGCAGCCAGTCGTAGGGCAGGCTTGTCTCGACCCGGTCGGCCTGTGTGCGTGGCAGGGCAAGGCTGAGCGCGTCATGTGGGTCGACGAGGCCGTGGCCCGCGAAGTACATGAGCAGAGTGTCGGTGGCCTCGGCAGCCGCCCGACGCACTGGGTCCATCACCGTGTGCGGGTCGGTGGGGTTCTCGACGACAGTCACATGCTGGGGAGGCAGCCGGAGGGACAGAGGGCCGCGCAGGAGGTCGGCCAGGGCTTGGAGATTGTTGGCAACGGCCGGGAGCTGCTCAAGATGCTCGTAATGGCTCGTGCCGACCAGGACCGCCCGGGATGCCCCCGGGTCGGGCAACACACTCACCGCGCCTGCTCCTCCTCGCCGTCTTCGTCGGCGTCAAGTGCCCGGGTCGCCCGCTCGATCTCCTCGGGCGAGCAGTCGGTGAGGACGATGACCATGTCACCGCGGCGGATCTCTACCCGCGGCCTATGCGGCCGGGTTTGCCGCCAAGCCACCAGCGCCAACACGAACGATGCTGCGCTCCACCCGTTCCCCGTCACCAGTTGAAGCGCATCAAGCGCCGTGCCCATCTCCCCCGGCCGCGGAGAACTGCCCCGCACCTCGACGGTCGCAGACCTGCGCACCTGGGGATCCGACCTCAACCAGCCCTGCAAAGAACGCAGATTGCCAGCACCTGATGCCACCTGTACCTCTAACCGCACCCCTCCCCCTCCCCAGCACATCGGCCGTCTCCGGCGCGGCCACGCTCCTCATGCTCCTGCACAAGTACAGGACTTCGCCGCGCACTTCATAAGATCAGCCTAGTTGTCCGGCTGAAACTCATCGAGAAGCGGCGATCGCGCACTGGAGAAGATCGCTGGGACGGTGTCGTCGTCGAGTTGGCCGAGGGAGCGAGGATCAGTCAGAACGCGGCACGCCGGTCGGTGATGCCTCTGTTCACAAGTGCCTGCCCAGCCTGCGGGTGGCTCCAGCAGGGCAGGCGCACGAGATGCGCCGGGTGCGGATGCGGTCGGCTGCCGGGTAGAGGCAGGCCGGCTGGCTTATGTCAGGTGAAGGCCGGAACGGGGTTTACCTGGGTCCATTCGCCTTCGAAGACGGCTGCGACGAGGCGTTCGTGCTCGACATCGAGTTCGCCGGCGCGGTGCTTGGTGCGGATCTTGGCAAACCACGGACCGATCCTGACGGTGTCGCCGTCGACAGTGATCGTCTCGCGGGCTGCGGGGGCACGGCGTTCGCGATGGAGGAACAGTTCGAGGATCTGGACGGTCTGGGCGAAAGTGCGCCCGGACTGTCGGGCGGGGTGTCAGGGCGCCATTCTCGGGAGTGAGGTTGAGCGCTTCGAGGAACTGGCGCTGGCCGGCCTCCAGTGAAGTCCACTGAGTGAGCTGGCGGAGGACCCAGCTGCCGAGGCTGGTCTGCCAGTGGTGGTGTCGGGGGTGAGGAGCCGGCCGGTCTCGAGGTGACGGCGCACCAAGTGGTACTTGCGGTGCCAGTCAAGGCCGTTCGGGAGACGCCCGTGAGGGTCGATGGCGTCGAGGTCAGCGGCACGCGTGGGGTCAAGCTGGCCACGGCCAGCGAGGGAACGCTGCTCGGCCAGCCAAGCCCCGATGGCTGCGGGCGCCCTTGGTTTTACCGGCGCGGTTCTGACGAGCCTGAGAATCAAGAGGGCCGGTACGCGTCTGCGTACCGGCCCTCCTCGGTCTCACGCGCCAACGTGCGACCGCACAAATCCCTGCTCTGCAACGGTTGGAGCCAGAAGCTAGCCAGGGCATCCGCTATTCGCTACACGACAGTCGGACAGCTCGCGGATCGTGGCAGCCGTCTGTATGACAGTGCAAGCCTGATTGGCGCGTCCGCGCATCAAACGGCGCTACCACATCCCCCTGACAATGTCCGAACTTCGCAGTCCAGGACGGCGAGCGGAGGCCAGCCGATCGTCTATGGCCCACCCCAAACTTAGGGTAAATCCGTGAGCCGCGGTTGCATCAATCGTGCCGTGACTACCAGTGGCGGGTCTGGGACACCCGCACAGCCTGACAACATTCTGTCCACGCGCCACACGGAGAGCAGCGCCAACTGCTCGTGGCCGTCACCCGGTTGGAGCCATAACAAGCACGGTCCGGCGGTCTCGGCCGCCGGACCCACTCAGTCAGGAGATTCCCGTGGCCGCGTCTTCGGCTTCCTGCGTGCAGGGCACGCCCCCGATCCCCCAGCGCCTGAACGGCCCCGAAGCGGTCGTCGTGATCGTGATCGTCACCGTCGCATCCGTCCTCGCGGTCGTCTCCGGCCTCCCGGTCCTCGACGTACTGCAGCTCGTCGCCGGCGCGGGTCTCGTCGCCGTCCTGGTCATCGCGCTCGCCACGGGCGCCCCCGCCCGGGCCGCGCGGACGGCACTGCGCGCCGTGCTCACGCCGGCGCCCGCCGCCTGAGGTCGGCCATGGGACGCCAAGAGCGACCAGTGACCACCAGCAACAAGCCTCTGCGGGTGCTGGTGGAGTGGATGCGCGAACAGCGCCGACAGGCCGGGCTGACCTACCGGGATCTCAGCTCCCGGACCAGATGCCACGCCACCACTCTGCAGCGTGCCGCGTCGGGCGAGTCCATGCCGAAGCTTGGCACCGTGCTCGCCTACGCCCGGGCCTGCGACGCCTCCGCAGAGACGGCGAAGTCCCTGTGGAAGCAGGCCCGGTACGAGGAGACCCGACCGCGGGGCGGTCAGCGCGTGCCCGCCCCGCGTCCTGAGCTGGTCCGTGACTTCGCCGACCTGGGGCTAGCCCTCGTGGAGCTGTACCACCGAGCCGGCTCGCCGTCCTTCCGCTCGATGGAGGAGCGGGCCGGCGGGTACGGAGCACTGCCCCGGAGCACCGCGCGCCGCATCGTGAACCGGCAGGCGTTGCCGCACAACATCGAGCAGTTCCTCGCCTTCCTGAATGTCTGCGAGCTTCCCAAACGGGAGCAGGCGGCCTGGGTGGGCGCGTGGAGTCGAGCATGGCGACTTTCGAAGCAGGACGCGGCGGCAGCTGCCAGCGAGATCGTCGTGGAATGGGTCGAGCCGGTGCAGCGGCCCCTCGATCCGAAGTCCGGTGAGTCACCGTGGTTCGAAGCAGCGCCGCTGGACTCTGGCCGTGCTCGGGCGATGCAGCGGCGGCTGTTCGCGGATGGCGGCCGCTTCCAGGTGATCAACGACCTCACGCTGCTCGACGAACAACCCCTGTTGCCGCGCCGCCGCTCCAACACAGTCCAGGCTGCTCCTAGGCAGAGGCCAGCCGTCGCGTGACCGACGGCGTGGGTGTCTACAGCACGCCGAGCAGGGCGTTGTCCTCCCACTGGTCGACGACCTTGAGGTAGCCCGCGAGCACCTTGGAGTGCGGGGCCCATCCACCCTGCTTGGCGATGACGATCTGGTCGTGGCCCTTGGACCGGGACGAGGTGGCGAGCCCGCGGCGGGGGCTGTGGCCGGTGAAGCGGACCTCGATCCCGGCGCGGGCGCCGGCGCGGGTGATGACGTCGCCGATGAATTCGGGCTGCAGCCCGCCCTCCATGACGGTGTGCCAGCGGGAGTGGAGGCAGCGCCATGCGGGTCCGTCCGGGTCGGTGAGCTCGGCGGCCTCCTTCCATGCGATCCACGCGGGGACCGGGCAGGTGGAGGGGCGGGAGCCGTACGGGACCGGGACCACCCGCGGGCAGACCTTGGAGACGCGGAGGTCGGCCTGGATGCCCGCGGGGGCTTCGACGTAGTCGCGGACGCGGTTGGCGGCCAGCTCGTGCTCGCGGCCGGCGACGGCGAAGCGATGACTCGCATGCGGGACACCACGAAGACCTCGCATCGGTTGACGTGCAGCGCGTACACCTCGTCACCGGCACGGGCACCCGACCAGGCGGGCAGGGACTGGTGGACGCCGGAGTAGGCGACTGGCGGCCGCTCGCCCACACGGCCGGCCTTGCGCAGGGCACGGCACGTGTCGTGGGTCCACAGGACGGTGAAGGCATCAGACATGCGGTGATCGTAGGAACGAGGACTGACAGTGCTTGCTTGTGGCGTGGAGCGAGTTCGGAAGGGCGCGGGGGTTCGGAATCCTGACCGGAGTGGCTGATAGCAGGCGGAGAGGGTGTGTGGGTGACATTGTCGGTGGTTGCTGGCTGAACTTCCTCTGTCCATGGTGTAGAGACGGGTGGTAGGAACATCGGGGTTGGGGTTCCGTTTCATGTACGACCGGGGGGTCGATGAGCACGTCGGAGCGGTTTTCAGCGTTCCATGCTGAGCCTCTGTTTTCTGAGTTGCCCAAGCCTGCGCAGACGCCTGTGACAGTGGTCGCCCCCATGATGGCCATGCCGCCCACGCTGACGCCCAAGCAGATCCTGGTACACCACTCGGCCGACCAGTGGGAGGAGTTCATCTACGAGTGGGTGAGCGTGCTCAAGGAGGCCGAGTACGTGGAAGTGGTAGGCATGGGGGGAGCCAATGACGGTGGTGCGGACATCGCCGCGTTCCTGACCAAGGACAAGACCGACGGTCCCTGGCACTGCTTCCAGTGCAAGCACTACGGCAAGGCCATCGGCGCCGCTACCGCGTACCCAGAGATCCTCAAGATCCACTCTGCGGCACGATGTCGGTGGCCGCGGCGAAGGACACAAGCGCGGCCGGGCAAGCGGCCCGGTCCGGCCCACAGGTTCGGGGTGCGTGTGCTGGAGCCGTGCCAGAGGCTGTCCGGCGGGTCCGGCGCCGACATCGACGCACTGCCCGCCGCGCACCCCGAGGCCGACTGGGAGCAGCTACGCACGGTGGAGAAAGGCCAGCGCTCCCCCCTCGCCGCACTGGCGAAGCAGGCCGCCCCGGCCTGAACCGGGCCGCTGTTCGTCGACGCCGCCTCCCCCGTGTCCGGTGGGAGGGGCGGCGTCGCCGTACGCGCTCAGCTGCGGCGGCGGAACAGGCCGCGGCGGGGCCTGCCCGGCTCCTGGCCGCGATCGTCCTCCGGGGCCGACTGCATTGCGGCCTGCTCACGGGCGACTTCGGGGGCTTTCTGCCGGGCGATGTCGTCGGCGCGGCAGGGACCGCACACGGACAGATCGCCGGCCTTCGGACCTCGCTGTGCATGGTGGTCTCCTCCCAGCGCCGGTCGGTGAACTTCTGCCCGCACCGTTTGCACACCGGCCGCTCCGCCTCCCGTTGGGGCCTCCTCGGAGCGGCGGTCGATCTCCAGCAGCACCGGCACCTTCGAGGCCGGCGCCCGCATCACCAGGTCCGCCCTCTGTACGAACCCGCCTGCGAGCCGGTGCCCGACCTCGGTCTGGAAGGCAAGCGGGTGCCCGATCCCGGCGCGGTGCAGTTCGGCGGCCGTCGAGGTGACCGCCGCGGCGTGGTCGTCGTAGCCGCCCGCGAGCAGTTCCCCGGTGACCGGGTCGTACTCCTCCTTGCGCAGCACCGAGACCCGTATGCCCTTCGGCTCCAGCAGCTTCTTCGCCTCGCGGTGTCCTCGGGCAGTGAGTACCCACACCTGCCGCTGGTCGTCCGGGACCGATTCGACCCTCACCAGGTTGTCCTCCAAACCCAGGAGGTTGTCCCGCCTGAGCTTGTCGTGCCGGCTGTCCGGGCGGGTCAGCTTCCACAACTGATCGGGCGTCGCCCGCTGGAAGATGCCGAGGGCTTGCAGCAGCTCCCCCTTCGCGGTCCTGTCGCGTGGCATCTGCCGCACACGAACAGGTTTGATCGCGACAGCACCGGGCGCTGGCTGGTGGAACGACCGCTGGTGCGATCTGCCAGACTGGGCCGGAATTGGTTGCGGTCCCGCTCCGGAGTACCGGAGCTCGATTTGACATGTCGTATGGGGTGGGGAATGCCGAAGCACCGGTTGTCCAGGAAGAACCGTTACATCGCCTTGGCGGCAACGGGTGCCGTCGTCGTGGCCGGTGCCGGGGTCGCGGCGCAGACCTCGATGGCCGCCCCGGCGTGGCCGGCGCAGAAGACCTACACGGGCCGGGCGTTCGACGCCTGCACGGCGCCCTCGCTCACCGCGATGAAGGCATGGAAGAGCGACGCCTACTACGGCGGCGTCGCGGTCTACGTCGGTGGCAAGAACCGCGGCTGCGCCCAGCCCAACCTGACCAAGTCCTGGGTGAAGTCGCTCGACACGCTCGGCTGGCGGGTCATCCCTCTGATCGGCCGACCGGTCGAGAGACTGTACTCGGTAGCCGAACCCGCGCAGCGCCACGCGCTTCGGGTCTCGGCGATCTCCTACGCGGGAACGGTCGGCGTCGGTGTGTGCTCCGATCCCGAGGCGCTCCCGGGGGTCGCCGGGCTCGCCGACGCGATCAGCGGCTCGATCGCCGAGCTGCGGCGGGCTGCGATCGGATGACGTCGGCGCAGCAATGTCCGTCAAGGTCGCAAAGACTTCTCGACGCGCTGCAGGGGGTGTGCGTCGCGCGGCGCTTTTGGCCGATGAGGATCTGCCGGAGGGACCTGACTTCCAGGGCGTGGTGCACCTGGTGGCGGCGATCGGTCTGGGGCCGGAGGAGGTCGGGGCCGAAGCGCTGGCAGAAGCGTTCGCTGCTACCGGAATGTCCGGGCCGGCCGTCGAGGACTGGGCGCTGATGCTGGGCGCGGCCGAGCGCGGCGAGGGACCGCCGCTGGAGTGGGAGCTGCTCGACGGGCGTACGGATCTGCTGGGGCAGGTCGAGCTGGCGAGTGACGAGGAGCTGATGCGGGCGCGGACCGTGCTGATCGGCCTGCGGCCGTTCGACGCGATGTACATCATGCACGACATCTTCATGCCGGACACGCCGGCGCTGGATGCCTGCAGCAGATGATCATGGAGGGGGCCGTGGGCCTGGTGTCTGCAGAGCTGACCCTGTTCTAGGGCAGGTGGTACGCGCTCACCAGCAGCGTGGCGGCGGTGCGCAGCTCATCGGTGGTGGCGGGCAGCACGTCGATGCTGATCTTTGTGAACCCGGCCTCGTCGAGCAGCTTGGTCCACACGTGCTCCTGAAGCACCCAGCGGCGCATCGTGGCCGTCTCGCCGTCCGGCGTCTTCGCCGGGACATCGGCGGGCACGTCATCGGGCTGGGCAGGAGCACCGCTCAGGTAGTGGGCGAGCGTTGCGAACACCAGGCACCCGCCCGGCTTGAGGGCGGCGGCCGCTGCTGGCAGCAGTTCGCGTGGGTCGGTGAAGTCGAGGGCGCCAAAGACGCTGTACAGCACGTCGTACGTGCCGGTCATCGCGTGCAGATGCGGCACGGCGTCGGACGGCACGATGCGCAGGCGCGGCGCAAGGTGGGCGTACAGGCCGGTGGCCATGGCGTACTGGGCCGGTGAGGCGTCGATGGCGGTGACCTGGGCGGGCTGGTGGTGTGCTGCCAGGTATGCGGCGTGCCGGGCTGCTCCGGCGCCGAGGTCGCCCACACAGCGGTCAGTCAGGTCACCCAGGACCTCAGGGCCGGGCCCGGCGTCCTGGCCCCAGTTCCAGTAAAAGGTGGCAGGAACGGCGCGGTCACTGGCGGCCCGGGCGCGGCCGTAGTGGTGCCAGAGGTCTGCAGTGCTGGTGGTCACCCCGCCCATCCTGGCGGCCCGAAACCGGGCGGTGGGCGGATTCGCGGAAATCTCACCCGGGCGTGCCGCCTGGGGGCCCGGTCGTATGGCCAGGGCCCCCGGGGCGGTCGTGCTGCGGGGGTCAGTGCGAGTCGCTGCCGGGGTGGCAGGGGCCGCAGTCGGCGGCGTCCGTCCACAGCGGCAGGTCGACCTCCCAGCCGTCGGTGGCGATGATGTGGGCCGTCTTCATCACGGAGCCGTCGTTCTTCATGTCGGTCTTGGGCACGTGGTGCAGAAACCGCCCGCCGTTGAAGTTTTCGCAGAGTTCGGCGTATGCCACGGTGTCAAGGATGACCGTGTGGGCGCCGATGTCGACGAGCTTGCTGGGCGCGAGGCCCAGCGACTCGCCCCGGTGGTTCATGGCGGTCAGCAGGTACGCGTACCCCTGGCCGAGGACCCTGGCGGCCATGACGGAGTCGTAGGGGTAGTCGCGCATGAGGAGCCCGACCTGCTTGTCCCACAGGTCGGCCGGCACGACGTCCCGTGCGGAGCGGACCGGGCCGGTCGTCGGGTCGGCGCCGGGAAAGATGCGGCTGCGGCGGTTGCCATGGTGTGCCTCCGATGGACGGTGGCCCCGCGGTTCCGGGGCGGTGTACACAGGACACCTCCCCGGCCGGCTGATATGTGATCAACAGCCATGCTGTGCAAGGAGTTTGCACATCGTGCAAGCGGTATCGACTGCGGTGCCGGGCGTCCGTACCGTGGAAGGCTCCCGGTCGCGCAGCGCGTGGGAGGGGCGGCCTGTGCCCGTTGACCCGCTCTGGAACACCCGAAGGGCGCGCGAGTTGGCCGCGCAGCGGCGTCCCGGCGCCCTCATCCGCCTCGGCCGAGCGCAGCATCAGGGTCGTCGACCTGGCTTTGGTACACCGGGCCGCGCTCGAAATCGGCGTTCCGCGACACGTCTTGGTGAGTTCGCTTGCGCCACCTGCCCCGGCGGCACCGGCGGCCACTACAGTGACGGCCAGTCACGCCGAGGAGGACCCGATGCGTCGCCGTACGCTGCTCACCGCCACGGCGGCCGCGGGGCCCGCCGCGCTGTTGCTGGGGCTGGACCAGGCTCTGGCCGACACTCCGGCACCGACCGGCAACGGGCCGCTGGACGGGCGGCTGGCCGCCGCTAGGGAGCTGTACGACAGGGGCGCGCACGCACGGCTGCTCGCCGTCCTGCCCGGGCTCATCGCAGACGGGCACGCTGCCGCCGCCTCCCGCCGGGAACTCGATCAGGCGCGGCTGTCTTCGGTGTACAGCCTGGCCGCCGCCGTGCTGAGCAAGCTTGGCTCCTACGAGCAGGCCCGGCTCACCGCGGACCGCGCCCGCACCTGGGCCGAGGTGTCCGGCTCCCCGCTCGCATCGGCGGCCGCCGCCCGGGAGCTGGCAATCGTGCTGCGCCACCAGGACCGCACCCAGGAGGCGCAGCGCCTGATGCAGACGGCGGCCTCGTGCGTGGAGGCGACAGGCCTGCGAACCGAGGCGTCGGCGTCCGCGTACGCGCAGATGCTCTGCACCCTGGCCTACACAGCCGCCCGCGGCGGGCAGCGCACCGAGGCCCTGGCGATGACCCAGGAGGCCCGCCGCGCCGCACGCCGCCTGCCTCAGGCCGCTCCACCGGGCCGGCTGTTCCCCATCAGCCCGGCCGCCGTCGACCTGTACGCGGTCGGCGTGCACTGGGCCCTCGGCGACGCGGGCGCCGCCCTGGAAGCCGGGAAGGACCTGCGGCCCGCGCAGTTCCCGACGGCCGAGCGCAAGGCCCGCCTGGGCACCGACATGGCACGGGCCTGGTGGGCCTGGCAGCGGCCTGAGCAGACCGCCCGCACGCTGCTGGACGCCTACCGGGCCAGCCCCGGCGAGGTCCGCGACCGGCCCGCGATCCGCCGCATCGTCACCGAACTGGCCGAGCGGCACCCGCACACCAGCGGCGTCCGGGAACTGCACCGCGCCGTGACGGCGCGGGCCGGCTGAGTGCCCTTTGTCGGGGGCTCGGCCCGAAGGTTCGGCCGATCCCCCTGCACTGCGAGTGGAGAAGCCCCTTAATCAGGTCTGCTCACTCACGAATCGCTCCACCTTCATGTCGATGAGTGAGTCCATCGCGTCCAACTGTCGGGCCGCTGCGACGAGTTGATCGTACTCAGCACGATGGATGGAGATGTGGAAGTACTCGATTACGTGCGCGAGATCGTCCAGGGCCATATCGGTCTCGTCGTTATCGACGAGACCGATGACCGATGCCAGTGACCTCGCCGGGATCTTCTGGTCGGCCATACGTCGTGCGATGTTCTCGGCAACGGAACGGATGAGCGTGTCGGGTGAATTCGGCGAATTCATGTGAGGAGACCCTTCTCCGCGCCTGGAGGTCGCATGTCAGCCCGTCCTGTTGATTGATGTAAGCGGTCGTCACGCCGAGCGGTTTTCCGTCCGGCGCGGCAGTGGTGCGGTAGTGAACCGTGACGGTGTACTTCTTCTTACGGCATCCGCAGCCGGTCCAGTAGGAGTACGTGATGTCGTACTTGCCGTTGTAGATGCCGCCCCAAGCGTTCCTCTATTTGCCTGAGATGAGCGCCTTCTTGAGGTCGCTGAGCATGGTGGAGCTGGAGCGTCAGGCGGATTTCTCTCCCTTCCCGACGTGCTTGTCCCTGATGTGCCGAAGGCCGAACTTCCCGTACGTGACCCCGTTCGCCTTGACGTTGGACGTACTGCCCTCACGGAGCGTCAAGGGTCCGGTTGCCCCCTGCATGACGGCGGGGGTCGCAGCGTCGTTGGACGTTGCGACCCCCGAGCCGGGCCCCGGGGGTGTCATGGCCGCCTCGGCGTGGAGGTCCTGGCGCGACGCGCTCGAGCTCCACGCGGTCCGGCTCGGACATGCCCAGGGTGGTGCTGACCTGATTGTTACGGTCACTGGATGGAAAGGTGGGACGAGAGCGACGTACGCGCTCGGATACGGGAGATGGCAGCACGGGACCCGAAGCGGACACGCTTCGGGTCGGCTACGCACCGGTACGAACTGGCGCCCGCGCTGCCGGAGCCGCCGTGGCTTTCAGCGGCGGGCTGCCTCGTGCAGGTGCTTGCGCAGCTGTGCGCGCAGTTGCGGCAGGGAAGCGCTCGCGCCGAGCCGCCGCAGGAAGTCGGCGGCATCCCAGGTGATCAGGCCGCCCTGGCGGGAGAGGTACAGGCCCACCTGGTCGATGCCGAACTGGTCGTCGTAGTCCAGCAGGAGGTATCCGGCGAGCTAGTAGATCTCCTCGCGGCCCATACGGCGGGGGTCCTTGGTGGCTTTGCAGTCCAGCAGGAGGCCGCCGAGGATGTAGTCGGCGCCGCCGATGTCGCCGCTGCCGGCGAAGACCGGACCGCACACGCGGGCCCTTTGCGGTAGAGCCCGGAAAGCGGCGAACGGACCGCCGTCGGCCAGCCGCATCTGCTGGTCGATGTCGGTCACGACGTACTCGGGGACCGCCTCGGTGAGGTCGCCCAGGGTCGTGGCGGGGGTGGCCTGGGTGAGCATGCTGAAGCGGCGGATCTCACCGGTACGGGCGATGTCCTCGAAGAAGCCGGCAACGAAGCACAGCCGGATGAGCGCGTTCTCGTCCAGGCTGCTGGGGTCGGCGAGGTAAGCGTCGACGGTGGCCAGCAGCTCCAGGCCCGCCGCGTGCAGGGCCTTGCGGGCCCCACGAGCCGGTGCGCCGCGCAGCGGTCCGGTGTCGTCGAGGAGCATGGCACCTCCGACAACAGCCAGTCCGAGCCGCCCGCCGAGGCTGAGGCGGAGGCGGTAATCGATGGCGTGCCCGAGGGCCGACCAGTTCGGGTACTGCACGTCGATCGGCTGCACCGGGTGCGGGAGGCCGGCGATGCGCGCCTGATAGTCGCGGACCAGGTTCTGGCTGTAGGGCAGGTGAGCGGCCATGAACTGCGAGAGAGGTGAGGAGTCGTACTTCAGCTGCCCGGTCAGGCTCAGCTCGATCATCGGCCGCCCGGCCACCGTGCCGTCCCGGCCGGCGCCGGCCATGGTCTTCTCGTACTCGTCGATCCAGGCGATGCCCTCGGTGTCCAGCAGATGGCGGGCGCGGGTGACCGCGACGTAGATCAGGCGGGCCTCGCTCGCATTCAGCGCACGCTGCAGACCGTGGTCGTCCACCGACGGGGCCATGAAGCCCTTGCCGATGCGCACCGACGGCCACTCCCGTCCCTTGGCCTTGTGCGCGGTGGAGACGGTGACCTGCGCCTTCTCCTCCGGGGACAGGCGGTCCACCGCGGCGATGATCTGGTCGGGGCCGTAGGTGTCGACCAGCTGCACGATCGCTTTGAGGTCCTGGCCGGCCTTGTCCTGCTCGGCGTACTCCTGCACCTCGCCCCAGGAGGAGAACAAGAACAGCTCCGGGTGGCTGGTGCGCTGGCCCGCTTTGAGCTCGAGTGCGGCCTTGGCGATGCGCTGCAGCGCGCTGCCCCCGCCGGTCAGCGCCACGGGGATGCCGAGCTCCAGGTAGGACAGGACTTCGCTCATCGCGTCCACGTTGCCCCGGCACAGCACCGCCTCGGGTTGCGCCACCTCGCCCACGCGGGAGCCGGGGCCGTGGCCAGTCAGCTGCATCTCCGACTCGGCGTGCCCCAGCCACCGGTTGGCTACCTCGGCGATGGCCGGGCCGAAGCGGAAGGACTGGGTCAGGCGCAGCTGCTCGGCCGGGAAGCCGGTCATCACATCGCGCGCGTTGCGCCAGCCGTAGATCTGCTGGGCCGGGTCCCCGACACACACCCGCTGCGCGGGCTGGGCGAGGAAGACCTCCTCCAGTACCGGGTTGGTGTCCTGGGCCTCGTCCAGCAGGACGAAATCCGCCCCGAGCTGCGGGGAGGTCATCGCCCACAGCTTCATGTAGTGGTCGTGCTCGAACCGCAGCCTGCCCGCGGGCGAGCAGATGTCCTCCCACGCACGATGCGCGTAGGGCAGGAGGGTGCGTGCCACATACTCCTGGCCCTGGGTTTCGAGGCCGTTGATCGGCTCCATGTGGCGGGCCATGACCTGCCGGTCAGTGGTATAGCAGAACTTGCGGACCATGCCCATCACCAGGCGCGCCTGGTGGGTGACCTTGATGCTCCGGGAATTGACGTCAAGGTCGTGGGTGATGCCGAGCAGGCGAGCGGTGTGCTTGGCAGGCATTCGCGCCGAGGCATCCACCGCTCCCGGTAGTGGTGGCCGACGGCACGGAAGGCCAGGGAGTGCGCGGTACGGCATTCCACATTGGACCCGAATCGCCCGCGGGCGTCATCGGCGATCGCCCGGTTGAACGCCACATACAACCCACGTTTGCGGGTGGCGGCACCCATCAGGATCAGCGTGGACGTCTTGCCCGTCCCCGCCCCGGCGACCAAGGCCAGGTCCCGGCCGGAGGCGAACACCTCACGGGCAACCTGCTGCTCCTTCGTCGGCTCCATGGCCATGAATTCCTCCCTGGGAAGCGCAGCTTCATGTACCGCAGCCCCAGAAACTTCCCCACTCCTGACCAACCGTCAATACAGCCATACGTTCGGTAACCGGTTCTGGCCAGTCACAGGGAGTGCACGCCCGGCGACACCAACGCTGCGCGTGCAGGTTTCACCGGCCCGTTGGCGACACGCCGCAGGCGCAGGCGCAGGCCAACTTCTTTGGGTTTCAGGGGCGTTGTCAGTTCCGGACCCTATGCTGCCGCGGATGAAGGAACCGTCGGGCGCCCTTGCTGGGAACCCGGAACGTGATCATATGAGAGTGCGGGATGGCGACGTGTACCCGCTGGGCCAAGTCGACCAGGCGCCCATGCCGCCGCAAGGCCTCGGAATGGCCCCGCTACGACGATCTTCCCGCCCCCCGTGGTGGCGTGCGCCAGCCACCTCACGCCGGCGGAATGGGCTGTCTGCCAGGAAGCCCGCGTCCGGGCACACGCCGAGCACGCCGCCCGCCGGGCAGCGGAACTGGCTGCACGCGAAGAACAGGGCGGCAGGGGTTCACGGTCTCGGTCCTTGTGCTTGCCGGCGCGGTCGGCCCACTGACGGCCCGGATGTGGCTGGAGGTTCAGCGGCCCGAACTCGTCCAGGCATAAGACCACCTCCGGCTCTCCTTCCTCAGGTATGACCTCGCCGTCGGCGATCGCGTAGAGATGCTCGACGCGCGCCTTCTTGGCCGCGTAGTCCGGGTCGCGGGAGGTCTTTCAGGTCTTCACGCGTTGAAAGGAGACGCCTTCCTCGCGGAGCAGGATGCGCAGGCCCTCGTGGCTGATGTCGTCGGCCACCCCTCGGCGACCAGGAAGTCCGCCAGCTTGGTCAGGCTCCAGGTCGAGAACGGCAGGCCGTGTTCAGCCGGCCGAGACTTGGCGATCTTCTTGACCTCTCGGCGTTCGGGAAGGCTGAAGGTCTTCGGCCGGCCGCCTTTGTACTTCAGGTAGAGGCAGTCGAAGCCGTCGGATGATCCGCAGCAGCCATCTGCCCTCGTCATCATCGATCTCACGGACGCGTACTCGTTCTGCGACCAGCACAGTTTCGCTGCCTCGCGCTACCGGCAGTGTTCATTCCGCAGGAGTGCCCACCCGTAGGCGGTTGCCGTCAGGATCACGCAGCTCAATCTCGCGTGCCCATGGAGCGTCCTTCGCTCGGACACCGAACTCCTCCGCGATGGCGTCGACTTCACGTACGCGGAGGTAGAGCAACGTGTCGGGACGGGCGTCGCCTTTGTGCTCTGACAAGAACAACCTGACCCTGCCACGGGCCACCTCCACGAACGCGGGAAGCCCCGGCTCAAAGCGATGTTCCCACTGCTGGGCGAAGCCCAGACGGCCGTACCACGCGACCGCCGCAGCAGCGTCCTCGACGTGAAGAATTGGAATGACTTCCTCGTCCATGTGGCCCATCGTCCCAGACGACGGACAGGGCAAACGTTGCCTGATGCGGCACTAGTGGGCACTAGTGGGGGCGAGGACCGAGGCGGTGGTGAAGCCGCAGGCCGCCGCCAAGACGGTTGACGGAACGTCAACCGCTGCCACCTGAACTCCGGAGCCGGCGTCATGCGCCTCCCGGCAGCCGCGGACGGCCGTCGGCGGAGGGGCGCCCCGCGGCGTCGCTGGGCCCTCGGAGGCAGGCGGACTCCCCGGCTGGTGCCCCCACGCCCCGGGGCATGCCCGCATCGTGAAGGACGGGCGACGTCAGTCGCAGCGGACGGCCGTCCCTGCTGCCGGGCCCGTGCTCGTGCGGACGATCAGTTCCGGTTCCACCGACGCCGGTGCGAGCGCCGCCTCCGGATCGTCGATGTGCCGCAGCAGATGGCCGACCGCCAGCGCTCCCATCTCCGCGAACGGCTGCGCCACCGTCGTCAGCGACGGCGAGCAGTACTCGGCGAGGGCGATGTCGTCGACCCCGACGACCGAGATGTCGTCCGGCACTCGCCGGCCCAGCTCGTGCAAGGCCCGGATCACGCCGAACGCCATCTCGTCGCTGGCGACGAAGACCGCGGTCACCTCGGGAATGCGGCCCAGGATCAGGCCGTTGCGGTACCCGGACGAGGGCGACCAGTCGCCCTTGAGCTCCGGCGGTACGGTCCTGCCCTCCGCCTCCAACGTCTCCCGCCAGCCTTGCAGGCGGCTGGCCGCGTCGAGCCATTCGCCCGGGCCCGCGACATGCCAGACCGTCTCGTGTCCGAGGTCGAGCAGGTGGCGCGTCGCCAGGCGCGCGGCCTGCGACTGGTTGATGGCCACGACCTCGGACGCCTCGGTGCGCGAGCCGTCGATGGTGACCGTGGGCAGTGAATGGGTGAGCTGCTCGATGCGCGGGCTCACGTGGGTGAGCGGGATCGCCAGGATGATCCCCTCGACCCGCTGGTCCGCGAGCCGGGAGAGCGCGCCCTCGACGGCCGAGGTGTCGAGCGAGGCGGTCGACGCAGTGGACACCGCGTAACCGGCCGCCCGCGCGGCACTCTCGATACCGAAGGTCAGTGTCAGCCGGGAGTAGAACGTCGTCTGCAGCGTCACCACGCCGATCGTCCGGCTGCGCCCGGACGAGAGGATCTGGGCCGCGCTGTTCATGCGGTAGCCGAGCTGGTCGACGGCGGCGAGCACCTTCACGCGGGTCCGCTCCCGGACGTTGGGATGCCCGGACAGGACGCGCGAGACGGTCTGCGAGGAGACCCCTGCGACCTGGGCCACGTCGGCCATGCCGGGCGGTCGCCCGCCGCCCTCGCCACCGTTCACTGTCCGCATTCGGCTCTCTCCTCGTTCCTACGGACGAATGATACCGGCCTCATCCGTATGAGATCGAGCCGGTCCAGCATGCGATGCATGTATTGGCATCGATAACATTCTCTGTCATAGTTCCGGCCAGCAGTGCGAAAGCGGGGCCGTCGACGGCTTCCGCTGCACATCGATCCAGCAGCAGACCCCGCCGATCGTGTCCGGGTCTGATCCCTGCCCACGTTCACAAGGAGGGGCCATGAAGAAGTCTCGTATGCCCTCGGCGGGCGTCGCCGCAGTCGTCGCGCTCGGGCTGGCACTCAGCGGATGCTCGTCGGCCGGAGAGGACTCCGCCGGCGGCGGTGAGCCGGCGTCCCTGACGTTCTGGGGCTGGTCGCCCGGTTACGCCGACGCGGTCAAGGCGTTCAACAAGGCGCACCCCGACATCAAGGTCACGTACCAGGAGGTGCAGCCCGGCGCCAAGGGCGGCTACCAGAAGATGCTGAACGCGGTCCAGGCCGGCAACGCGCCCTGCCTGGCCCAGGTCGGCTACGAGACCCTGTCGAGCTTCGCCGCCCAGGGCGCCGTAGAGGACGTCTCGAAGCACGCGAACGCCGACAAGGACGACTTCCAGCCAGCCGCCTGGCGCTCGGTCTCTCTGGGCGAAGCGGTCTACGGGGCGCCCGTCGACACCGGCCCGATGGCCCTGTTCTACAACAAGAAGGTCTACGACTCGCTGGACCTGAAGCCCCCGGCGACCTGGGACGAGTACAAGGCCCAGGCCAAGAAGATCCACGCCTCGGACCCCGAGCGCTACATCTCCTCGCCGTACATGAACTACGACTACGCCGGCCTGTCCTGGCAGGCGGGCGCCGACTGGTTCGGCATCGACGGCGACGCCTGGAAGGTCGACCTCGCCTCGAAGGCCAACCAGAAGGTCGCGGACTACTGGCAGGGCATGGTCGACGAGGGCCTGATCAGCAGCGCGCCCATGTACGACCAGGCGTGGTACACCGGTCTTGGGAGCGGTAACATCGCGACCGTCGTCGGAGCCGTGTGGCAGGCGGGCGTCATCAAGGGCGGGGTGAAGGACGGCGCCGGTGACTGGGCCGTCGCGCCGATGCCGCAGTGGAAGGCCGGCGACACGTCCGTCGGCAACGCCGGCGGGTCCGCCACGGCCGTCCTCAAGGGCTGCAAGTCCACTCAGGCCGCCTGGACGTTCGCCCACTGGCTGAGCACCGACCGCACCGCCTACGGCGACCTCGTCACCAAGGCGTCGCTGTACCCGGCGGCTCCCGCCCTGCTCGACCTGCCGCAGCTCACGGCCGCGGACCCGTACTTCGGTGGCCAGAAGATCTACGACGTCTTCGCCGCGGCGGCGCCCGAGGTCAACGCCGACTGGACCTGGGGCCCGGTCATGACCAAGACCACCGCCGACCTCGACGACGGTCTTGGCAAGGCGTGGGCCGGCAAGGGCGCCTTCAAGGACGCCCTGACCAACGCCCAGGACAAGACGGTCGCCGAACTCAAGAACCAGGGCATGAAGGTGGCCGAGTAACCAGGCGCACCAACGGGCGGCCGGGCCCGTCGATCGGGCCCGGCCGCCGCCCACGCACTGCCTCGAACGGGAAGCAACTCGTGACCACAACAGTCAGGGCGGCGAAGACCGCCGCACCACCGCGTCAGACACAACCGCTGCCACGGCGGCGCGGGCGGGAGACAGCGCTCACCCGGCGCACGCTGCTGCTGTTCGGCGGGCCGTTCGTGCTCCTGTTCGTGGCGATGTACATCGCCCCGATCGTCTACGCGACAGTGAGCAGCCTCTACGTCGTCAAGCGCTCCGGCCTCGGACTCACCGCGCCGACCAGGGAGTTCGACCCGCTGCACAACTTCGCGCAGGCGTTCGGCGACCACGATTTCCTCGCCGCGCTCGCCCGCGTGGGGCTCTTCGCGATCGTCCAGGTGCCTCTCATGCTCGGACTCGCCCTGGGGCTCGCCCTGCTCCTGGACGCGAAGTCGGCACGCGGCAAGGGGTTCTTCCGTCTCGTCGCCTTCCTGCCCTACGCCATCCCGGGCGTCAGCGCGGCCCTCGTCTGGTCGTTCATGTACTCCTCCGGGTCCAGCCCGATCAACCACCTGCTGGAACCGCTCGGCGTCCAGATCCCTTTCTTCACGAGCGGCTCGGTCCTGTGGTCGGTGGCGAACATCGTCACGTGGAGCTGGACCGGCTACAACATGATCATCATCTACAGCGCGTTGCAGACCATTCCCGGCGAGGTGCTCGAAGCGGCCAGGATGGACGGCGCGTCCGCCCTGCGGATCGCGTGGAGTATCAAGATCCCGGCCGTCCGCAGCTCTCTCGTCCTCACCGCCGTGTTCTCCATCATCGGCTCGGCGCAGCTGTTCAACGAGCCAACCGTGCTGCAGCCCATCTCCGGCGGCTCCATCTCCTCCGCCTTCACCCCGATCATGTCCGCTCAGGCCGCCGTCGCCGCGGGCAACTACCCGTACGCCGCGGCCCAGTCGGTCGTCCTGGCCGTCGCCGTGGGCGTGCTGTCCTTCGTCTTCTTCAAGCTGACCAACCGGGGTGAGAACGCATGAGCGCCACGATGACGCGAGGCATCTCCGCGGCCGGAGGGAGACGTGACACGACCGCGACGAGCCGGGTCGTCGTGCTGTCCCTCCTGCTGGTCTCGACCGTGTACTTCCTGTTCCCGCTGTGGTGGCTGCTGGTCTCCGTCACCAAGCCCTTCGGGCGGCAGTTCAGCGGCAACGGGCTGTGGTTCGACGGATTCGGCCTCTTTGAGAACATCGGCCGGCTGACCGCGCAGAGTGACGGCATCTTCTGGCGCTGGATGCTCAACAGCGTTCTGTACTGCGGGATCGGCGCGCTCGTCGGTACCCTGCTGTCCGCCATGGCCGGCTACCTGCTCGCCAAGTACGAGTTCCGGGGCCGGGGCGCGCTGTTCGGCACGGTGCTCGCGGCCGTACTGGTCCCCAAGATCCTGTTCACCCTGCCGCTGTACCTGATGTTCTCCGGCGTCGGACTGATCAACAACCCGCTCGCGGTCCTGCTCCCCAGCATCGTCAGCCCGTTCGGCGTCTACCTCGCGCGCATCTTCGCAGCGCAGTCCGTACCGGACGAGGTGATCGAGGCCGGACGCCTCGACGGGGCGGGCGAGTTCCGCATCTTCCGGACCGTCGCCCTGCCGATGATGCTGCCCGCCCTGGTGACGATCTTCCTCTTCCAGTTCGTCGACATCTGGAACAACTACCTGCTGCCCGCCATGGTGCTCAGCGACGACCAGCTCCAGCCGGTCACCGTCGGACTCGTCGGCTGGAACGCGAGCCATGGGGTGGCCGTGCCGGCGCCGCTCGTCGTCATCGGCTCGCTCATCTCCGTGATCCCCCTGATCGTCGCCTTCGTCGCCCTGCAGCGCTTCTGGCGTGCGGGCATGACCGCTGGAGCCGTCAAGTGAGCCGCACCGCCCCGGACGCCCTGCTGACGTACCCCGACGGGGAACTGCTGCGGGCCGGCCGGCCGCACCGCGTCCTCGCCGGGACGCTGCACTACTTCCGGGTCCACCCCGGCCAGTGGCGCGACCGGCTGGAACGCCTGGCTGCCATGGGCCTCAACACCGTGGACACGTACGTCGCCTGGAACTTCCACGAGCGGCGCCCAGGCGGGCACCGTTTCGACGGCTGGCACGACATCGAGTGCTTCGTCCGTACCGCCCAGGAGACCGGTCTCGACGTCATCGTCCGGCCCGGCCCGTACATCTGCGCCGAGTGGGACAACGGCGGCCTGCCCGCGTGGCTGACCGACCGGCCCGGCATGCGGCTGCGCTCCTCGCACGCCCCCTACCTGGAGGAGGTCGCCCGTTGGTTCGACGTTCTCGTGCCCCGGATCGCCGGGCTCCAGGCCGCGAACGGCGGGCCCATCGTTGCCGTCCAGGTGGAGAACGAGTACGGCAGCTTCGGGGACGACCACGCCTATGTGCGCTGGGTGCATGATGCGCTGGTGGAGCGTGGCATCACCGAGCTGCTGTACACAGCCGACGGTCCCACCGAGCTGATGCTCGACGGAGGCTCCCTGCCCGGCGTCCTCGCCACCGCGACCTTCGGCTCCCGTGCCGGCCAGGCCGCCCAGCTGCTGCGCTCCCGCCGGGAGCGGGAGCCGTTCCTGTGCGCCGAGTTCTGGAACGGATGGTTCGACCACTGGGGCGAGAAGCACCACACCCGCGCCGCGGAGAGCGCCGCCTCCACCCTGGACGAGATCCTCAGCGAGGACGGCTCCGTCAGCCTCTACCCGGCACACGGCGGCACCAACTTCGGGCTGTGGGCCGGCGCCAACCACGACGGCGGCTCCCTTCAGCCCACCGTCACCAGCTACGACTCCGACGCGCCGATCGCCGAACACGGCGCTCTGACCACGAAGTTCCACGCGATGCGGGACCGGCTGCTCGCCGCCACCGGGGCCGAGGCGCGCCCCCTGCCCGAACCGCCGCGCCTGCTTCCGCCGCGCACCCTGGAGGTCACGCGGCGGTCCGGACTGCTTCGCGCACTGGAAGCCGTCTCCGACACCGTCGCCTCACCGGATCCGCTGAGCTTCGGGCAGCTCGGCCAGGCGTCCGGGCTCGTCCTGTACCGCGCCCACCCCGTACTGCCGCCCGGCACGGTCGGTCTGAACGTGTCCGGGCTGCACGACCGCGCGCAGGTCTTCGTCGACGGCGTGCCCGCCGGGGTGCTGGAACGGGAGACCGGCTCCCTCACTCTCGACGGTGAGGGCGGCTGCGTCCGCCTGGAGCTGCTCGTCGAGAACCAGGGACGCATCAACTACGGTCCGCTGCTGGGCCAGGGCAAGGGCATCCTCGGCGGCGTGCGCATCGAGCGCCGCCTCGTCCACAACTGGACGATGCACCCGCTCCCGCTGGACGAGTGGACCCCCGGCGACCTCGACCGGGCGGCGCAGGCAGCACCCGGCGAGGGGACGACGGGCTTCGCCACGACCGCCTTCACCGCGGACGGCACCAGCGACACGTTCCTCGCATTCCCCGGCTTCGGCAAGGGCTTCGCCTGGATCAACGGCTTCCTCCTGGGCCGCTACTGGAACATCGGCCCCCAGTCCACGCTCTACCTCCCGGCACCGCTCACCGTCGCGGGCGAGAACACCCTCACCCTGCTCGAACTGGATCACTACGGCGACACGGTGGAACTTCGCGACGCCCCCGAGCTCGGCCCGCCGGAGGAGTACATCGAAACGTTCGCCTGACAGCCACCGCTGGGCTTCAGCCACCGTGACAGGGCGTTCGCCCTTCTCACCTCACCACCCACTCTCCGAACGAGGAGTTCCGCGTGACCGCCCCCGACGCATCCCGTACCTCGGTCGAAATCGTTTCCCAGCCGGACACCTGGAGGCGAGCGGCCGAGTCCGTCGGCTCCCTCGCCGCCGTCCTGCCCCGGCGTGGCGAGCGGGTCGCCGTCGTCGGCTGCGGCACCTCCTGGTTCATGGCCCTCGCCTACGCGCACCTGCGCGAGAGCGGCGGCCACGGCGAGACCGACGCGTTCGCCGCCTCCGAATTCCCCACCGGCCGTGCCTACGACCGGATCCTGGCCATCACGCGGCCAGGCAGTGCTCGATCAGACTGCCGGTGTAGCCGCCGTCGGCCCAGACCAGGGCCAGGCGATGGTGAGCGGCAGCCACCTGTTCCAGCAGGATGTGGGCAGCGGCGCGATCGCCCACATCCGTAACGGTGACCATCACGCCCAGCAGCAGGCCGAGGGTGTCGACCACGACGTGCCGCTTGCGTCCGTTGACCAGCTTGCCGCCGTCGAAGCCACGGGTGCCGACGCCGACCACGGCATCCGCCTTGACCGACTGCGAATCAATCATCCCAGCCGTCGGCAGGGCATCGTGCCCTGCCCTCTCCCGGACCTGCCCGCGCACCCGGTCATGGAACTCCCGGATCAGGCCGCGATCGCGCCAGCGGCGGAAGAACGCATAGACCCGGTCCCACGGCGGGAAGTCGGCTGGCATCGCCCGCCACTTGATGCCGTTGTCCCAATGCCGTTGCTTGAGCTACTGAAGTATCGCGGGCGCAAGGGCGATGACCTTCTCGGGAACCCGTCGAGTGCCTCGCCTGGCCTGGTCTTTCTTGCGCACGATGTACTGCGACACCGGATGGCGGGTGTAGCGGTCCGCCTCGCGTAGCCGCCGGAGGCCGTTGTCGAGCTTGCGCACGACTTTCGTGGCCATCCGCTTCATGAACTGCCGCAGATGGCGGGTCGACCGGCCTGCCTGGAGGACGACGCTGCGTCGTGTGTGCTTGAGGACCTTGACGAACGAGATCCGGTCGGGGTCCAGACCCTCGCCGTCGGCCAGCCGCATGATGATCCGGTTCAGGC
>NZ_JBSOPZ010000044.1:0-48872 GCF_053763515.1 Streptomyces mabaensis | reverse complement strand
AGGTGTCCCTTCAAGGCATCAAGAACTGGGGACGTTCATCCGTACGCGGGTGGGGACGTTCACGTGTACGCCGACAGCAGGTGCGGGTGGACGGCCTGAAGTGGATCTCCAGCTTCCCGGAGAATGTGACGGCCGGCGTCCCCAGGGCCTCGGCCGTGCTGATCCTCAACGACCACGACACCGGCTACCCGTTCGCCTGCCTGGAAAGCTCCATCATCAGCGCCACCAGGACCGCGGCATCGGCCGCGCTGGCGGCCCGGTGGCTCAGCCGCGGCCGGCAGCGCCCGGCACGCGTCGGGTTCTTCGGGGCGGGCCTGATCGCCCGTTACATCCACACCTTCCTGGCTGCCACCGGCTGGTCGTTCGACGAGACCGGCGTGCACGACCTGTCCGCCGACAGCGCGGCCGGCTTCCATGACTACCTGCGGCAGTCCGGTGAAACCGGGCGGATCAGCGTGCACGACAGCGCCGAGGAGCTGATCCGCTCCAGCGACCTGGTGGTCTTCGCCACCGTCGCCGCCCAGCCGCACGTCAACGACCCGGCGTGGTTCGGCCACAACCCTCTGGTCCTGCACGTGTCGCTGCGCGACCTCGCGCCGGAGATCCTGCTCGGCTCGGCCAACATCGTCGATGACATCGAGCACTGCCTGAAGGCCGGCACCTCGCCGCATCTGGCCGAGCAGCTCACGGGCAACCGGGACTTCCTGACCGGCACGCTGGACGATGTGATGGCCGGGCGGGTGACGGTGCCGGCGGACCGGCCGGTGGTGTTCTCGCCCTTCGGCCTCGGAGTGCTCGACCTCGCGGTGGGCAAGTACGTCTACGACGAGGTGGTCGGCGCCGGGCAACTGCACGTCGTCGAGGACTTCTTCCATGAGCTGAGCCGGTACGGATGAGCTCTCCGGCACCCCGCCGCCGACCTGGACGCCGCTCGTCGCGGGCCGGCGTCCGGACACGGTCATGACTCGACGGCGCCGGCGGTCTCGCCCTGGCCGCGCCGGGCCACGGCGGCCCGCAGCGCGGCCTCCGCCTCGGGGAAGTCGTCGGTCCGCACCCGCACGGCATCGAGCAGACGGCTGAGCCGCTCCGTTCCGCACTGCTCCGTGACGGCTTGCAGCAGATACGCCGCGTAGTCCTCGCCGGCTTCCTGGATGAGCTGGAGTTGAGTGGTGAACTGCTCGGCGGGCAAGGTGGTCGCGACACCGTCGAGGACCAGCTCGGCGTCCCCAGGCTCTCCCGCCGTCCGCGACCGCCTCAGCGGCTGCGCACGGTCTGCGTCATCGTGACGCCGCCACTGGTAGATGTACTGAAGGAAGAGCGGCGTGGCACTGAACTGCCAGAGCATGGCACGCGCCTCCTCCTTGCGTCCGGCCGAGCGCATTTTCTGCGGTCAGCGCGGCGATCGAATCGCCGGACCGCTGCTGTGCCGCCCAGGGCAACAGACTGTTGCCGACGCTCCTTTGACCGCACGCGCGACGCCGCAAGATGCTGCGCCCGGAGGAGTTGGACCACCTCCACACAGCGAAGAGGACCCCGAAGAGGCCTTCGGGGTCCTCAGGCGCCTCCCGACCGGCGAACCGACTTGTGACACACGACACTTCCCTTCCGGGCTGATCATCTGACATCTTGCGTTCACCCCACACAACACGTGGCTCGACCGGTGCCACCAGCACCGTCGGGCCTTCGGAGGACGCATTGTTTTCCCACATATCCAGCCGGCTGAGACGCTCGGTCGTGGCCGCTTCCGCATTCGGCGCGGCCGTGGTCCTCGTGACCCCCGCCGGACTCGCCAATGCCGCCGTCACGCCGGTCCCGCCGGGCACCTCGGGCACGTCGGCCGCCCCGGGCAAGTCGGCCACCGCAGCCGCTCCTTCGGCCTGGGCCGCAGGCACCCGCGCCTACCTGGTCATCACCGCGCCGGGTGACACCTCGGCGGTGCGGACGGCGATAGCCGGCAAGGGCGGTACGGTCTTCGCGCACTACGACGCGATCGGAGTCGTCGTCGCGCACTCGACGTCCGCGACATTCGCCGGTGCTATGCGCGCGGTCGCCGGCGTACAACAGGTCGGCGCCACCCGGACGTCCGACGTGCCGGCCGACGCGTACAACCCGGCGCTGCCGGCGAACCCCGCGCAGTCTCCGACCACGCTGACCGAGTCCAACCGCTGGGACATGACCCAGATCAAGGCTGACCAGGCGTGGGCCGTGACCACCGGTTCGCCCACGGTCAAGGTCGGCGTGCTCGACACCGGCGTGGACGACCAGCACCAGGACCTCGCGCCGAACTTCAACGCCGCCGACTCGGTGTCCTGCGCGTACGGAAAGCCCGACACCCGGGCCGGCGCCTGGCGGGACGTCGGCACGCACGGCACCCACGTCGCCGGCACGATCGCGGCCGCCAAGAACGGCAAGGGAGTCATCGGCGTCGCGCCCAGCGTGAAGATATCGTCCGTCCGCATCGCCGAGCCGGACACCAGCATGTTCTTCGCCGAGAACACCATCTGCGGCTTCATGTGGGCCGGCGACCACGGCTTCAAGGTGACCAACAACAGCTATTACACCGACCCGTGGATGTTCAACTGCCCGGACAACGCCGACCAGGCCGCCATCATCGAGGGCGTCAAGCGCGCCCAGGCGTACGCCGAGGGCAAGGGTTCGCTGCAGGTCGCCGCCGCCGGTAACTCCAACTACGACCTGGCGAACAAGACGACCGACTCCTCGAGCCCCAACGACTCGACCCCGGTCACCCGGAACATCACCAATGCCTGTATTGACATCCCGACCGAGCTGCCGGGCGTGGTGACCGTCGCGGCCATGGGCAAGGGCAACATCAAGGCGTCGTACTCCAACTTCGGCAAGGACATCATCGACATCGCCGCGCCGGGCGGCGACGGTTCCTCCGGGGTGTACTCGACCGTCCCGGGCGGCAAGTACAGCAACATGAACGGGACGTCGATGGCCGCGCCGCACGTCGCGGGCGTGGCAGCCCTGCTCGCCAGTGTCAACCCCGCCTCCACACCGGCGGACCTCCGCGCACAGCTGGCCGGCCAGGCCACCGACACCGCCTGCCCGTCCGACAGTCGCTGCACGGGCACGACGGCCAGGAACGGCTTCTTCGGCGAGGGGCAGGTCGACGCGCTGAAGGCGGTGGGCGGCACCCCGCCGCCCGGTAAGTACTTCGAGAACCTCACCGACGTGGCCATCGGCGACAACGCCACGGTGGACAGCCCGATCGCGGTCACCGGCGTGAGCGGCAACGCCCCGGCCACGCTCAAGGTCGGTGTGGACATCAAGCACACCTACCGCGGTGACCTCGTGGTCTCGCTCGTCGCTCCCGACGGCACGGTCTACCTGCTGGAAGACTTCGCCAACAACGACGGCACGGACAACGTCGGCAAGACCTACACGGTCAACGCGTCGGCGGAGACCGCGGCCGGCACGTGGAAGCTGCGGGTACGGGACATCGCCACCCAGGACGTCGGACGGATCGACGCCTGGAACCTGACCTTCTAGAACCGATCACGCCAGAACCCATCACGCCCCTGACCCCGGGTACGGCAGCCACTCATGGCCGCCGCACCCGGGGTCAGTCATTGCCGCCCGGTCGCGGAGCCGCGCCGATGCCTGATTTCCGTCCGTTCCCATGCCCGAATCTGTTTACTTCCCTGCGATGCGGGCGTAGCATCGAGGAAAACAACAGGCTCGGTCACGGAAACGGATGTAAAACCACATGTTCGCAGCGGAGCGTCAGCAGGAGATCATGCGCCTGGCCCGCGACAGCGGCCGGGTGGATGTGCTGTCCCTCGCCGAGGAGTTCCAGGTCACCGCGGAAACCGTGCGGCGCGACCTCAAGGCCCTCGACCGAGCGGGGCTGGTGCGGCGCGTCCACGGCGGCGCCATCCCGGTCGGCCATCTCGACTTCGAGCCTGACCTCGCCGAACGCGACGCGGTCGCCGCCGACGAGAAGGACCGCATCGCCCGCGCCGCACTCGCCGAGCTCCCGGTCGACGGCAGCGTGATCCTGGACGCGGGCACGACGTCCGCCCGGCTGGCCGCCGCCTTCCCGGTGGAGTCCGCGCTCACCGTCGTCACCCACGCTCTGCCCGTCGCCGCCCGGCTCGCCGACCACCCGGGCATCGCCCTGCACCTGGTCGGCGGACGGGTCAGGCACCGCACCCGTGCCGCCGTGGACGCCTGGGCCCTGCGTGCCTACGGCGAGATCAAGGCCGACGTGGTCTTCCTCGCCACCAACGGGTTCGCCGTCGACGGCGGCCTGACCACCCCCGACCTCGCCGAGGCCGCGGTCAAGCAAGCCGCCATGGGAGCCGCCCGCAGGGTCGTCCTGCTCGCCGACTCCGCCAAGTTCGGGCAGCAGCACTTTGCCCGCTTCGGCGACCTCGCGGACGTGGACCTGCTGATCACCGACACGGGGCTCAGCCCCGACGACGCCCGCCTCATCGAGCGGCAGGGTACGGAGGTCGTCCGCGCATGATCCTCACCATCACCCCGAACCCGAGCCTGGACCGCACGTACGAACTGCCGTCCCTGGACAGGGGAGCCGTGCTGCGCGCGACCGGCGACCGGGTCGACCCCGGAGGCAAGGGCGTCAACGTCTCACGCGCCGTCGCCGCGGCCGGTCACCGTACCGTCGCCGTCGTACCGCTCGGCGGTCCGGAGGGCGCGCTGCTCGGCCGGCTGCTCGGCGCACGAGGCATCGAGGCCGTCGGAGTGCCCGTCGCCGGCTCCACCCGCGTCAACATCACGCTCGTCGAGCCCGACGGCACGCTCACGAAGGTCAACGCGGCCGGTCCCGACATCGCCCCGGCCGAGGCCGAGGCGCTGCTCGAGGCCGTACGGACCCGGTCGGCGCAAGCCGACTGGATCGCCTGCTGCGGCAGCCTGCCGCGCGGTCTGCGGCCCGAGTGGTACGCCGAACTCGTGGCCCGCATTCACCGGGCCGGCGCCCGCGTGGCCCTCGACACCTCGGGAGCGGCCCTGACCGCCGCACTCCGGGAACGGCCCGACGTGGTCAAGCCCAACGCCGAGGAACTCGCCGAAGCCGTCGGCCGCCCCCTGGCCACCGTCGGCGACGCCGTCAAGGCGGCGGAGGAACTGCGCGAACGAGGCGCCCAGGCCGTCCTGGCCAGCCTCGGTGCGGACGGCCAGCTCCTGGTCGACGCCACCGGTACCTGGTTCGGCCACGCGCCCGCCGACGCCGTCCGCAGCAACGTCGGTGCGGGAGACGCCTCCCTGGCGGGCTTCCTCACCGCCGGCGGCAGCGGCCCCGCCGCCCTGGCGGCGGCCGTCGCCCACGGAACGGCGGCCGTACAACTACCTGGAAGCGTCATGCCGTCACCGGCCGACGTCGACCTGGCGGCGGTCACCACGACCGCGCACCCTCCCCTGGACCGCCCCCTCGGGGAGCCGGCGCCATGACAGCCCGTCATCGCCCCGCGCCCGCCCCACCGTGCCGCGTGTCCCGCCCCAGCTCCGGCAGGGCGCCGCTCAAGGCGCCCGGCCGTTCCGTCCATCCGCTCGTACTTCCCGGACGGACCTGGCACCACCACCTCCCCCCACCGCCCCCCGAGGCGGTTCGCGAGCAAGGAGCCGCGTGATGAGTGAGTTGATCACCGGAGAACTGGTCGACGTCGACCTGTCCGCCGAGACCAAGGAAGCGGCCGCCCGGTCGCTCGCCGAGCGCATGGTCGCGGCCGGCCGCGTCACCGATCTCGACGGCTTCCTCGCCGACGTGGCGGCACGCGAGGCCCAGATGCCGACCGGTCTCGACGGCGGCATCGGCATACCGCACTGCCGCAGCGAGCACGTCACCCTCCCGACGCTGGCATTCGGCCGCAGCGAGCAAGGCATCGATTTCGGCGCGCCGGACGGCCCCGCCGATCTGATCTTCCTGATAGCGGCCCCGGCCGGCGCGGACGACGACCATCTGACGATCCTCTCCACCCTGGCCCGCCGGCTCATGGACACCGACTTCACCACCGCACTGCGCACCGAACGCGACCCGGCGACGGCCGCCGCCCTCATCCGAGGTGAGGAGGAGGCGACAGCCCCGGCCGACGCCTCGGCGAGTACGGCTTCCGGCGACTCGGCAGCTGCCGCCCCGGTGAGTTCGGATCCGGCGGCCGCCGCCCCGGCAACCGACTCCGTCCCCTTCCGGATCGTGGCCGTCACCTCCTGCCCGACCGGTATTGCCCACACGTACATGGCCGCCGATTCCCTCCAGAAGGCCGCGGAGACCGAGGGCGTGGAACTCGTCGTGGAGACCCAGGGCTCGGCCGGATTCAGCCGGCTCGCCCCCGCCGTCGTCGCGGCCGCCGACGGCGTGATCCTCGCGCACGACGTGGAGGTCCGCGAGAAGGACCGGTTCGCCGGAAAGCCCACGGTCGACGTCGGCGTCAAGGCCGCCATCAACCGCCCCGCCGAACTCATCGCCGAGACACGGGCCAAGGCCGCACGCGGCGAGGTCACCGCCGCGGCCGCCGCCTCGGCGCCCATGGACGCCGGCGCCCCCGGCGACCACTTCGGTACGCGCCTGCGCAAGTGGCTCATGACCGGCGTCAGTTACATGGTGCCGTTCGTCGCCGCGGGCGGTCTGCTCATCGCCCTCGCCTTCGCCATCGGCGGATACGAGATCAACACGGCCCCGTCCGTCGCCGAGCACTTCCTGTGGACCGAGGCCGCGAGCTGGGCCGCACTGCTGTTCCAGATCGGCGGCGCCGCCTTCGGCTTCCTCGTCCCGGTCCTCGCCGGATACATCGCCTACGGCATGGTCGACCGGCCCGGGCTCGTGCCCGGCATCGTCGGCGGTGCCCTCGCGGTCACCATCAACGCGGGCTTCCTCGGCGGCCTCGCGGCCGGTCTGCTCGCGGGCGCGGTGGTGATGGCCATCCAGCGTGTTCACGTGCCGCCCGTGCTGCGCGGCATCATGCCGGTGGTCGTGATCCCGTTGATCTCCGCCGCGGTCGTCGGCTTCCTGATGCTCGTCGTGGTCGGCAAGCCGATCGCCTCCTTCCAGAAGGCCATGAGCGACTGGCTGAGCGGCCTCTCGGGCGGCAACGCCGTCCTGCTCGGCGTCCTGCTCGGCCTCATGATGTGCTTCGACCTCGGCGGCCCGGTGAACAAGGTCGCCTACGCCTTCGCGGTCGGTGGCCTCGCCACCCCCACCGACGGCAGCCTCAAGGTCATGGCCGCGGTGATGGCGGCCGGCATGGTCCCGCCGCTGGGCATGGCCCTGGCGACGACCGTGCGCGCGAAGCTGTTCACCAGGACCGAGCGGCAGAACGGCAAGGCGGCCTGGGTCCTCGGTGCCTCCTTCATCAGTGAGGGCGCCATTCCGTTCGCCGCGGCGGACCCGCTGCGGGTCATCCCGTCCGCGATGGCCGGCGGGGCCGTCACCGGCGCCCTGTCGATGGCGTTCGGCGCCACGCTGCGTGCCCCGCACGGTGGCATCTTCGTCGTCCCGCTGATCGGCCAGGCCCTGCTCTATCTGCTGGCCATCGCGGCCGGCACCGTGGTCACTGCCGCGCTGGTGATCCTCCTCAAGAGTCACCGCAAGCCGGCGGGCCCGGCGGAGACGGTCCCGGCCAACCCGGCGGCCCCGGACCCCAAGGTCTCCGTGGCCGCCTGAGACTCCGGTCCCCGGGCCACGCCCCGGCCCCACTCACCACAACCGAGCTACGCCAGGCCCAGCGCCGTGCCTCCTCCCGGCCGGACACAAGCTCACCGGCCGCCCCCGTCCGCATCCCCCGTAGGAGGGTCATCTCCCATGCCCCAGCGCACTGTCATCATCGGCTCCCGTTCCGGACTGCACGCCCGCCCGGCCTCGGTCTTCGTCCAGGCCGCCGCCCGCCAGCCGGTCAAGGTGACCGTGGCCCGGGACGGACAGGCCCCGGTGGATGCCCGGAGCCTGCTGTCCGTACTCGCTCTCGGCGCCCAGCACGGCGAAGCCCTGGTGCTGACCGCCGACGGCGACGGCGCCGAAGCCGCCATCGAGGAACTGGCCACGCTGGTCGCCGCCGACCACGACGCCGAGGAGCAGCGGTGACCCGGACGACCACCACCGCCCCGACGCCGACCCCCACCCCGGCAACGACGACCACGGTGATGCACGGCATCGGCATCGGCGGCGGCAGCGCCGCCGGCCCCGTCGCCCGCATGGCGCCCCCGCCCGCGCTGCCCGCGCCGCGCACCGTCGGTCCGGCCGACGCACCCGCGGAGGCCGCCGCGGCCCGCGCGGCACTGGGAGGGGTCGCCACCGATCTGGAGGAGCGCGCGGCCACGGCCGACGGCGAAGCGGCCGAAGTCCTCCGCGCACAGGCGATGATGGCAGCCGATCCGGCGCTCGCCGACCGGACCGAAGCCCTCGTGCTCGACGGCACCGACGCCCCCCACGCCCTGGCCGCAGCGTTCAGTGAGTTCCGCGCCTCGCTCCAGGCGGCGGGCGGCTACTTCGCCGAACGCGTCGCCGACCTCGACGACCTCCGCGACCGCGCGGTGGCGCGCGTCCTCGGCCTGCCCATGCCGGGCCTGCCCGACCCCGGCCACCCCTACGTCCTGGTCGCCGACGACCTCGCGCCCGCCGACACCGCGCTCCTCGACCCGGCCCGGGTCCTCGCCCTGGTCACCGAGCGCGGCGGACCCACCAGCCA
This sequence comes from Streptomyces mabaensis, assembly GCF_053763515.1. Taxonomy (NCBI): domain Bacteria; kingdom Bacillati; phylum Actinomycetota; class Actinomycetes; order Kitasatosporales; family Streptomycetaceae; genus Streptomyces; species Streptomyces mabaensis. Next base: position 40,206 of record NZ_JBSOPZ010000044.1, on the reverse strand, counting down.
CACCGCCATCCTGGCGAAGATCCTCGGCCTGCCCGCCGTCGTCGGCTGTGCCGACGCCTCGGTGCTCGACGACGGCAGGCCCGTGCTCGTCGACGGCACCGCCGGCAGGGTCATGACCGACCCGGCACCGGACACCGTCGCCGCGGCAGCCGCCCACGAGGAACGTCGGCGGCGCAACGCCGCCCTGGTCAGCGGCCCGGGCCGGACGTCGGACGGCCACGCGGTGAAGCTGCTGGTCAACCTGGGCGCCCTGCACGAACTGCCGGCGGCCGCGGCGGCCGACAGCGAGGGGGTGGGGTTGTTCCGTACCGAATTCCTCTACCTCGACCGCGCCCAAGCCCCCACCGCCGAGGAGCAGACCGCCGCCTACCGCGAGGTGTTCGCCGCCTTCGCGGGACGCCGCGTCGTCGTACGCACCCTGGACGCCGGAGCCGACAAGCCGCTGCCGTTCGCCACCGCGGCCGACGAGCAGAACCCGGCCCTGGGCATACGCGGTCTACGGACGGCACGCCGCGATCCGCACCTGCTGGAAACGCAACTGGCCGCGATCGCCGCCGCGGCCGAGGGCTGCGGGGCCGAGGTGTGGGTGATGGCGCCCATGGTGTCGGTGCCGAGCGAGGCAGCCGGCTTCGCCGACCGGGTGCGAGCCCACGGACTCGCCACCGCCGGCGCCATGGTGGAGGTGCCGGCCGAGGCCTTGCGCGCGGGAGCGCTCGCGCAGACGTGCGACTTCCTCAGCATCGGCACCAACGACCTGGCCCAGTACGCGTTCGCCGCCGACCGCACCCTCGGCAGCCTGGCCGAGCTCCTGGACCCCTGGCAGCCCGCGCTGCTCGACCTGGTGCGTGCGGCCGCCGACGCGGGCGCCGCACAGGGCCGGCCGGTCGGCGTGTGCGGCGAGGCCGCGGCGGACCCGCTGCTGGCTCTGGTCCTGGTCGGACTGGGCGTGACGAGCCTGTCGGCCGCGCCGAGCTGCCTGGGGGAGGTCCGGGCCTCCCTCGCGGCGCACAGTATCGACGACTGCCGCCGCCTGGCAGCTCTCGCCCTCGCGGCCCCGGACGCGGCGGCGGCTCGCGCGGCGGTGCGGGAAGCCCGGCCGTGATCAATCGCTCGTGCACGCGGTTGCGCCTTTAGCAGGACCCCGCGCCGGGACGCGGCGCGCTTCGGAACGAAGAGCACAGATGGGCATATTTTCTGCTTAGCCCACTGCCCATTCGTGTGATTGAGGTTCCGGTGGATCCCATTGGTGCTGCCCCTTCGCCCCACCCCCCGGGCCGGCGAGGAAAGCCACGGGTACTGGCATGCTCGGCTGCCGGCCTGTTGCTCACGGGCTGCTTGGCCGGTGGCCATCAGCACAGCGGAACCGGTGACGTGCGTGGCGGCCGACCCCCGGCACAGAGCAAGGCGCCGGCGCGCCCGGAGCACACGAAGCCGGCCCAGGTCCTGCCCGGCAACCCGGTCAAGCAGGCGCCGCCGGCTCCGACGGACCTGAACAAGGTGCTGTCGCGTTCTCTCGAACGGATCGAACGGATCCGGACGCGCAGCGGCACACAGGTGTCGGTCGCTGTTCTCGACCCCGATGACGACCGGCGGGCGGTATACGGCTCCCACACACACGTCACCGCGAGCATCGTCAAGGTCGACATTCTGGCGGCCCTGCTCCTGCATGCCCAACGCGAGCGGCGGCCACTGACCCGCTGGGAGACATCGACCGCGGCCTCGATGATCCAGAGCAGCGACAACACCGCCACCAGCGCGCTGTGGCGGCGCATCGGAGGCGGCCGAGGCCTCGATGACGCCAATGAAGCCATCGGCTTGACCGCCACCGAAGCAGGGCCGGGAGTCAACTGGGGCCTCACCCGGACCACTGCCGCGGACCAACTGACCCTGCTGTCCGCTGTGTTCAGCTCACCTTCGCCGCTGACCCGGGCCTCACGCTCCCTGGTCCAGGAACTGATGGGCGACATCGACGGTGATCAGGACTGGGGAGTATCGGCGGCAGGCGGTCACTGGGCGCTCAAGAACGGCTGGCTGCTGCGCCCCAACTCCCAGCGCTGGGCGATCAACAGTATGGGGCGGGTCAGGGCGTACGGGAACACGTTCTATCTCGCGATCCTCTCCCACGGCAGCCGGAGCATGTCCCACGGCATCTCCGTCGTGGAGCAGGCAGCACGGTCGGCCGTGCACGTCCTCAGCAGCACGCCGCCTCCTGTCTCTCCCCTCATCCGCTGATCGCCGTCCTCCGCCGTACGCGCCGACGTCCAGCGGTCACCGGGGCGGCGGCTCCGACCGGCCGCCCAGCGCCAGGACGGCACTGAGTTCGGCTTGGGGTGCACCCGATGCGCCGCGCCGGAACGCGTCCTCGTACGCCTGGTCGCCGGCAGTCGCCCGGGCCGCCCGCTCGCACTCCTCGCGCACCGGGCGCAGTTCGGGTGTGCCGCGTTGCGGGTGGCCGGTGGAGCGCCAGAACGCCTCGCTGGTACCGAAGACATGCGCTGCCCGCTCGCCCTCTCCCTGCGCCGCGAGACCGGCCGCCAGGACGTCGAGACCGAGGGCGAGTCCGAAGCTGTCGCCGAGCCCGCGTTTGCCGACAAGCATGGCGCGTGCGTGCTCCACCGCCCGCTCCGGATCCGCCTGGAGCAGGGCGATCACGGCGAGCTGATAGTCCAGGTAGGCGCGCGTCCAGCGTTCGCCCAGGGCGACGCACAGGCGTCGCAGGGCGTGAGCCTCCTCGCGGGCCTCGGTCAGTCTGCCCATGCCGGTGAGCGCGAAGACCTTGACCAGATGGCAGCGCAACCGTGGCGCCGAGGCGGCGGGAGAGGTGCCCGGCTGGGTGTGCAGCAGCGCGTCGACGGTCCGGTGGGCCGTCTGCGGCCGGCCCGTCAGCAGGGCGATGAGACCGGTGAGGTACGCGGCATCCAGCGTGTCGTCGGCGCTCCCCTCCCGGCGGGCCGCTTGGACGCACCGCTCGCTCAGCCGCTGCGCGGCGTCGTACTCGCCCTGCAGCGTGAGGGCGACGCCGAGGGCCCACAGGGCACGCACCCGGTGGGGTCCCGGGTCCTGGCTTCGGGCGAGGGCGTGCTCGAGATAGCCGCGCGCTTCGTGCAGATGGCCACAGCAGGCCCAGAAGAAGCCTGTCGTCCCGGCCAGTTCCAGAGCCTGCCCGGGGCGGGCTGTCAGCAGATGGTCCAGCGCGGTGCACAGCTCGGTGTGCGCGTCCTGGATGCGTCCGTACCAGCGGGCCTGGTCGGCGCTCAGCCAGCCGGCCTCGGCCTGACGGGCGAGCCGGAGACAGAGTTCGGCGTGCCGGTCGGACACGGCGTCATGTTCTCCCAGGGCCTGCAGCCATGCGGCGCCGTACTCACGAATCGTGTCGAGCATCCGGTAGCGGCGGCCGTCGCGCCGCACCACCGACTTCGCGACAAGGCTGTTCAGCAGCCCGGGGACGGCTGCCTCGGTCAGCGGGCCGCCCGAGCAGACCTCCGACGCGGAGGCCGGGTCGAAGCCTGCTCTGAAGACCGTCAGGCGAGCCCACAACAGGCGCTCCAGCGGCTCGCACAGCTCATGGCTCCAGCCGACGGCCGTCCGCAGGGTCCGATGGCGACGCGGCCACACGTCTTCCGAGCGCGCCAGCACGTCGAAGCGTGAGTCCAACTGGGCCCGGACGCCTTCGACGCCGTACTGGTGCACCTGCGCCGCAGCCAGTTCGAGTGCCAGGGGAATGCCCTCCAGCCGCCGGCAGATCTCGGCGACCGCGCCGTTCGGCTCCACGCCCGACGCACCGGCCGGCGAGTGCTGAGCATCCGTCATTCGCCGGCTGAAGAGTTCGAGCGCGTCGGGGCCGTCGGCTCGCAGCGGCTCCACCTCGTACACGTGCTCCGCCGGAAGCTGCAGGGGCTGCCTGCTGGTGGCCAGGACGGTCAGGCCCGGTGCGGCGGTGAGGAGTTCGGCCACCAGCTGCCCGCACGCGTGGGCGAGGTGCTCGCACGAGTCCAGCACCAGCAGCAGACGCCGGGGTGCCAGCCAGTCGCTCAGCGCCTCGATGGGCCTGGGCGTGTGGTCGGACAGGTCCACGGCGTCGGCGACGACGGTGACCAACAGCCGGTCGCCGTCGAGCGCGGACAGGTCGGCCCACCAGGTGCCGTCCGGAAACCGGTCCGCCGTCCGGCTCGCCACGCGCAACGCCAGCCGTGTCTTGCCGACGCCGCCGGTACCGGTCAGCGTGACCAGACGATGGCTGGTCATCGCCCTTTCCACGGTGGCCAGTTCGGCGCGGCGCCCCACAAAGCTGCTCGTCTCCGGTGGAAGGTGTCCCCGCATGGATGCAGTGTGGCGCATCCGCGGTCATGGTCGCTGCCGCACGGGATCCAGCGGGGCCCGGGCGGGCCAGTGCCACGGCCCGGCGTCGCGGCGGTGCCGCCGGTGTCGCCACATCGTCCCCGATTTTCACGCAAGTCATTCCCTGAGCGGTCATAGTGGGCTACTTTCCGGCGCCACAGCGGCCTTCCTCGGTGCTGCGGTTGATCGCGGGTCTTGAGGACATCACCGAGGGCGAGCTGCTGCTGGACGGCGAATACGCGAACGACATGCCGCCCGTGCGCGGGTCGTCAGTCGGCGCCCGCGATGGCGATCGGCGCGCCGATGCTGCGGGGGCCGGCCGATGCCGCAATCGAGGCTGGCGACCAGCGAGTTGATCGGCACGCCTGTCATCAGCACAATCGATCCCGCTGGAGACCGCCGGATTGTTCGGCGCTTCGTTCCGCCGCTGTCATCGGGGCCACACCTCGGGCGGCAAGGGTTTACGCCGGATCAGTGCGAAACGTATGTTCCTTGCGCTGAACTTCGTTTTCATCTGCTGCACGAGAGTGGGGATCTGTGGGGCGTCCGGAGAGATCAGTCGACCCGGCGGCCGGCCCCGTGCAGCGCTTCGCTCACGAGCTGCGGGAGCTGCGCAAGGCCGCAGGCGGCCCGTCGTACCGGACCATGGCCCGGTCGGCGGGGTTCTCGGCGACGACGTTGTCCCAGGCGGCGGCCGGGGAACGGCTGCCGTCGTCGGCCGTCGTCCACGGGTACGTGCGGGCGTGCGAGGCGGACCCGACTGAGTGGGAGCTGCGGCGGAAGGCGGCGGAGGCGGAGGCCACGGAGGCTCCGGCAGACGGGGAGCAGGACGGGCCGCCGCCCTACCGGGGGCTGGCGCGGTTCGAACCGGACGACCACGAGCTGTTCTTCGGCCGGGACAGGCTGGTGGCTCAGTTGCGGGAGCTGGTGTGCGACCACCGGTTCGCGGTGATGTTCGGCGCTTCGGGCAGCGGGAAGTCCTCCCTGCTGCGGGCCGGTTTGATCCCCTGCCTCCGGAAGACGATCGGGGACCGGGGACACCCGGCGGTGCTGAGGGTGTTCACCCCGGGTGCCAGGCCCGCCACGACGTACGGACACCTGCTGGCCCCGGCGCCGGGCGAACCGGAGAGCTGGGTGGTGGTGGACCAGTTCGAGGAGGTCTTCACCTTGTGCCGGGACCGGGTGGAGCGGGCCCGCTTCGTCGACCTGCTGCTGACCGCCCGGGATCCCGACAACCGGCTGCGGGTGGTCGTCGCGGTGCGGGCGGACTTCTACGCCCGGTGCGCCGAACACCGCGGGCTGGCGGATGCCCTGCGCGGCGCCGGACTGCTGGTCGGGCCGATGGCGGCGGACGAGCTGCGGGAGGCGGTCGTCAAACCTGCCGCTGCCGTCGGGCTGCTGGTGGAGCGGGAGCTGACCGCGAACATCATCGAGGAGGTGCTGGATCAGCCCGGTGGGCTGCCGATGCTCTCGCACGCCCTGCTGGAGACCTGGCGGCGGCGTCGGGGCCGGATGCTGACCGTGGCCGCGTACGAAGCGGCCGGTGGAGTGCGCGGCGCGATCGCGGCGAGCGCCGAGGAGGCGTACGGGCAGTTGTCCCCGGCCCAGGCGCACACCGCCCGCCAGCTGCTGCTGCGGCTGATCGAGCCGGGGCAGGGAACCGCCGACACCCGGCGCCCGCTCACACGGACCGAACTGGAGGAGTGGGCGGACCCCTCGGTGCCGTCGGCGCTCGAACGGCTGGCCGGCGCCCGGCTGCTGACGGTCGATGAGGAGGGCGTACAGCTCGCCCACGAGGCACTGATCACCTGCTGGCCGCGGCTGCACGGCTGGATCGAGGAGGATCGCGAGCGGCTGCGCCACCACCGGCGCCTGGCCGAGGCCGCCCGCGGCTGGCTGGAAGCCGACCAAGACCCCGGCACCCTGTACCGGGGCATCCGACTGGCCCGCGCCGAGGAGCTGTTCGGGGGCGGCGGTCAGGTCGGCGTACTGACCGCACCGGAGAGAGCGTTCCTCACCGCCGCGCTCACCGCCCGCGAAGCGGAACGCCGGGCCGCCACCCGGACCACCCGCAGAGCACGGCTCCTCGTCACCGCGCTCTCCACGGTCCTGGTGGTTGCGCTCATCGCCGGCCTGGCCGCCTGGCAGCAGCGTCGGGACAACGAGCGGCAGCGCACGGACGATACAGCCCGCCGTCTCGCCGCAGTCGCCGACGCGTTGCGCACGACCGACCCCCGGACCGCCATGCAGCTCGGCGTCGCCGCCTGGCGGATCGCCACCCTGCCCGAGACCCGCCGGGCGCTGCTCGGTTCCCTCACCCAGCCCGAGCAGGACACGTTCACCGACCCCGCGCCAGGCGATCGCCCGTTGCGTTATCTCGCCGACTCCGGCCGTACGCTGCTCAGCGTCGACGGTCGTACGTGGCAGACCTGGAACGTCGCCGCGCACCGCCGCACCGCATCGGGGCGACTGCCGGACGGCCAGGTACTCGCCGCCGGCCCGGACGCCCGGGTACTCGCCCTGGCCGGGGACGACGGCGTCCGGCTGTGGGACACGGCCGCGGGACAGTGGACCGGCGCGCCAAGCCCCCTTCCGCTCTCCTCCGATCTCGGCTTCAACGCCGGCGGCCGCAGCTACCTGGTGGGCAGCATCGACGACGACCGGGTGCAACTGCGCTCCGTCGCGGACGGCGGGGTGCTGTTCGAGACGCGGGCGGCCGGCCGCTCGAACGTGGCCTCGAGTGCCGACGACCGGCTGGTGGCGGTCTGCCCCTCCGGGCGCCCGCCGCAGGTCCGGGACCTCAGCCGTCCTCACACCCTGCCCGGCGCCTGGGAACACGCCCGCGGCATCTGCGATGACGACCACTCCAGGCTCGTATTCGGAGGCAGTGGCGGTAGCCGGCTCGCAGCTGTCTCGGACACCCAGGTCCATGTCTGGGATACACGTTCAGGACGCCGGGTCGCCGACATCGACGACCCGGGAGTGAAGTACGCAGCCTTCAGCGAGGACGGGGCCTTCCTGGCGACCGCCCGCGGCGACGAGATCAGGGTGTGGCGGCTCGCGGCCCCCACCGCCCCGGTGTTCCGGCATCCCCTGAACAATCAGCACCTCTACGGCGGCCTCGCCTGGGATCCCGGTCATCCCGTCCTGCGCTACCTAGAAGGAGGCACCGTCCACTCCCTCGATCTCGGGGCGGCCGTCACCTCCACCTGGCGCGGACATGCCCTGGATTCCGTACTGCTCAGTCCGGACGGCCGTACGCTCGCCACCGCCGAGCGATTCGGCCGCCGGTACCTTTTCCAGCTGCGCGACACGAGTGACGGACACCTGCTCCGCGCGCTGCCGTCCCCGCCCTTCCCCGTCTCCCGCGACCGTACTCAGGCGGTCGTCCCGCAACACACCCTGGCCCTGATGGCGTTCAGCCCCGACGGCACCGCGCTCGCCTACGGTGTCTCGGCCCCGGGCCGGGAAGCCGCCCCCCAGCGGTTCACCGTCTGGGACGTGGCCCGTGACCGCCCGCGAACCGCGCTGGATCTGGCGGCACCGGGGTCCGCCGCAGCGGTGGTCTCCCTCGCAGTGGGGACCGGCGGCAGCACCCTCTACGTCGCCCGCACGCCTGCCATCGGCGAGCTGAGCGACGAGGTATGGGACACCGCACACCACCGCAGAACGGCGGTCCTCACCAAACTGGCCAGCAGCCACCTGGCCGTTCGCCCCGACGGCCGACTGCTCGTCGGCGACAACCGCACCGCCCGCCTGCCCGCCGGGCCGGTCACCGGGCACGACCTCGTCCAGGGCGATCAGATCGGCGCGCTCGCCTTCGCCCCCGACGGCTCCCGCCTGGCGGCGGGCGACCAGACCGGTCGCGTCGCACTGTGGGACAGCGCACTGCGCCGGCGCGCGGGCATCCTTGCGAACGTCTTCCCCGCGCCTCTCGGCGACACCCCCGAGGCCGTCAGCGCCCTGGCCCTGAGCACCGACGGCCGAACCCTGGCCGTGGGAGGCGACGCCGGCACCCTCCAGCTGTGGGACATCGCTACCCAGCAGCCGCTCGGCGGCCCGTTGACCACCCCCGGCGAGGACATCAAGACCCTCGCCTTCAGCCGCGACAGCGGCACTCTCTACGCCGGCAGCGCCCACGTCCCGCTCCAGCGGTACTCCATCGCCCCCTCCCGGGCCGTCACCCGGGTCTGCGCCCGCGCGGGAGCCGGGCTGACCAGAGCCCAGTGGCGCACCTACGTCCCCGGCGCACCCTACCGCCGGGTTTGCGAGAACGCGGGTACGCGGGCGCTCACCAGCGGATGACCACGTCCAGCTCGGCCGAACGAGCCGGTGGCTACCGGTGGCTGCCGACTGCGGCGCGGGGCGTGGTCGTGGCCTCCGAGGGCTGGGGAAGCGGCGGGACCCGGCGCCGGTCTCTCCCTGGCCCCGTCGGCCGTGGAGCCGGCCGCGACGTCGAGCACGAGGCCACTGTGCTGAACCGTGATGTTAGCGTTAACATTCCTCTCGGGTCGGCGGCCCAAAGAGTTCGTGCTGGGATGGGACTGATGAGGGGGCCTATCCGTATGGCGCCCGGTGGCGTCCTGCCGCCGGAGCCGTTCCGAAGCCGGGAGCGGTGAGTACAGTGACCTCGAACTCCGCCGATTCCCCAAAGCCCAGGCCGACCGGTACCGGCAACGGGCCTGCCGTCTCCCGTCGGGAGTTCGACGCACTCTTCGAGACGGTTCGCACGTGGGGTCGCTGGGCCCCAGCCGACCGCGGCGCCTGGAACCTGGTGACCGCGGACCATGTGCGTCGGGCCACGGCCAGAGTGCGGTCCGGGAGGGTCGTTCCGATGGCGCTGCCCTGGAACACCCGGCCCGGCCCCGACAACCGCAAGCCCGCCCTGCATCACATGACCGATCTCGGTGACGTGGAGAGGCCGGAACCCTCCACTCACAGGGACTTCATCGCCGTCGACTACCACGGCAAGGGCGTCACCCATCTCGACGCGCTGTGTCACATCGCCTACCGGGGGCAGCTCTACGACGGCCGGGCGGCACGCGAGGTCATCGACGCCGCAGGCGCCCGTTTCGGCGCGGTGTCGACGCTCGGGCCCCTCGTGACGACGGGTGTGCTGCTCGACCTCCCCGCCGTCCTCGGGATCCGCTGGCTGGAACCGGGACAGGCGGTGCACGCGGAGGACATCATCGCTGCGGAGAAAGCGCTCGACGTGACGATCGGCGAGGGCGACGCCGTGCTGCTGCGCTCCGGACACGTCCGCCGGCGCGCGGAACTCGGCGCGTGGGACCCTGACGCGAGGAGCGCGGGCTTCCACGTGGACGCCGTACCGCTGCTGGCCGAGCGGGGTATCGCGCTGCTCGGAGGTGACGGCGACAGCGATGTACGGCCCTCGCCCGTGGACGGCGTGCACTCGCCGGTCCACGCCCTGGCCGTCGCCGCGATGGGGGTGCCGCTGCTGGACAACCTCGACCTGGAAGCCCTCTCCGCCGCGACTGCAGAAGCGGGGCGGCACGCGTTCCTGTTCGTCGTGACACCGCTCAACGTACCGGGCGGGACGGGCTCGCCGGTCAGCCCGATCGCGGTCCTGTGACGACCGGCCCGTCCGAGTCGCCGCGCGTGGGGGTCTTATGAACCATGACTAGTAGCCCCTCATGCCCGTATCCTCATCAATGTCAGATCATTTCCTGATACGCGAATTATCGTAGGTGCGAGCGAGGCCAAGCGTGGTTCGGTCCGGCAGGGAATCGATGCCGACGGGGCGTGCGAAAGGCGGCACGGGGCCCGCTCGTCTCCGTGAGCGGTTTCTGCAGGGTGAGCCGGTCGGCGGAGGCGTGCGAACGTCGATCCTGGACTCGTGGCAGCGCTGCCGGTCCCTGGGCCTCTCGCCGGACCAGACCGAACTTCCCTTCCGGGAGGATTTCGATCCGGACGGCCGGATCGTCCGAGCGGCCATTCCGGTGCTCGACCGGCTGCAGGCCAAGTTTTCCGGCAGCGAGATCAACATCTCCGTCGCCGATGCGAGCGGGACGGTGCTCGCGCGCCGTTTCGGGGAGGCGTCGCTCGCCAGGAGTCTCCCGGCGATCCAGAGAGTCCCGGGCTTCGTGTTCGCCGAGCAGTTCGCCGGTACCAACGGCATCGGTCTCGCCCTGGCGGAGCGGCAGCTCATCCGGGTCTACGGTGCCGAGCACTTCGCGGAGCGCTCCCAGGCAAATGCCTGCGTCGCGCTTCCCGTCCGCGACCCGATCAGCGGGCACATCGAGGGCATCCTGTGCTTCGGCTATCCGCCCAGCGCCGACCACCCGGCGCTGGGCGCCGTAATGCGCAAAGCAGCCCAGGCCATGGAGCGGCGGCTGTTGTCGCAGAGTGCGGCGCGTGAGCGCGCCCTGCTGCGGGCGTACCTGGCCACCGGAGCCGAAGTCGGCGTCGGTCTTCACCGCAGCGTCGCGCTTGACGAACTGGCCGTCGACCTCCGCCCCCTTGACCGGGCGATCCTCATGGAGAAGGCCGCCGAGCTGATCTCCCGCGCGCAACGGGCCGCCGTCGACGTGCCCCTGCCCGACGGCCGGCGGGTCACGCTCGTGAGCCGTCCGATGACCAGTGCCTCCGGAGTGGAAGGCATTGCCATTGAGGCTGTCCTCCCCGGCATCTCGCCAGGAGAGCCCCCGGCCATCCCGCGCCAGGTCGACGAGCTGCCGGGCTTCCCCGCCGAGCCTGCCGTCGTCTCCGCCGTGTCACAGCCCGCGCGACTCTCCGTCACCCCGCGGTCCAGGTACATTCCCAAAGCCGTGCCCGGCCAGGTCCCCGCGCCCGGCAAAGACGTCACGGTCGAAGGCGCCGACGGCACGAGGGACGGCCACCCCGAACCGCCGCCCTCGGCGAGAGGGCTCGTGCTGGTGGGGGAGCCGCACGTGGGGGCATACGCCCTGGCCGCGCGACGCCGCCTGGAGTTGCTGTCCGATGCCAGCGCCCGCATAGGCACCACCCTGGACGTGCGCCGCACCGCCGAAGAACTCGCCGAGACGGCGGTTCCGCGACTGGCCGACTTCGTCACCGTCGACCTGTCCGAGGCCGTGCTCCGCGGCGAGGAGCCCGCTCACCCCCTCACTGGCCTGAGCCGTACGGTGGTCCACGGCATCCACGACGACTGTCCCTTCAGGCCCGTCGGCAAGCGGATCGACTTCGGCCCGACCACGCCCCAGCTTCGTTGTCTGACCAGCGGACAGGCGGTGCTGGAACCGGACCTGAAGGCCGCCGCGGGCTGGCTCGCCCAGGACCCCGAGCACACCGAACAGCTGCTGCCCCACGTCCACTCCCTCATCGCGGTACCCCTGCTCGCCCGCGGTGTCGTTCTGGGTGTCGCCAGTTTCTACCGCGCACAGGATCCCGCCCCCTTCGGGGACGACGACCAGTCACTGGCCCAGGAACTCGCCGCCCGCGCAGCCCTGTCCATCGACAACGCCCGGCGCTACACGCGCGAACGCACCATGGTCCTGGCCCTGCAGCGCAGACTGCTCCCGCACGGTCTGCCCGATCAGGACGCCGTCGAGGTCGCCCATCGCTACCTGCCCGCCGAATCCGACGTGGGCGGAGACTGGTACGACGTCATCCCCCTCTCAGGCACCCGCGTCGGCCTCTTCGTCGGCGACGTGGTCGGCCACGGCATGCTCTCCGCCGCCACCATGGGCCGGCTGCGCACCGCCGCACGCAGCTTCGCCGAACTCGACTTCCCCCCGGACGAAGTCCTCGTTCACCTCGACAACCTCGTGGGGCGCCTGGACCGGGAGGACCCCGACGGCGAGGGTCCCGGCATCATCGGCGCGACCTGCCTGTACGCCATCTACGACCCGACTTCGCAGCGATGCGTCATGGCCCGCGCCGGCCACCCTCCGCCCGCGCTGGTCCGCCCCGACGGCACCGTGTCGTATCCCGACCTGCCGGCCGGGCCCCCTCTCGGCCTCGGCGGGCTGCCGTTCGATGCAGTCGAGATCGACCTCCCCGAGGACAGTCAGCTGGTCCTCTACACCGACGGACTCATCGAGGACCGGCATCGCGACGTCGACGTGGTTCTCGAGCAGTTGCGCGGGGCCCTGGCCCACCAGCCGGACCGCACACCCGAGGACACCTGTCAGGCGATCCTGGACACGGTGGCGCCCGCGCACCCGTGCGACGACATCGCCCTGCTCGTCGCCCGCACCCACGCCCTGGACTCCCGGCGGATCGCCACCTGGGATCTGTCCGCCGACCCGGCCCGCGTCGGCGAAGTCCGGGCGTCCGCCCTCCGGCAACTGGCTGACTGGGGACTCGACGAGACCGCGTTCGCCGTGGAACTGATCCTCAGCGAGCTGGTCACCAACGCCATCCGCCACGGTGCCGGGCCCATCCGGGTACGGCTGCTGCACGACCGCACCCTGATCTGCGAGGTCTCCGACACCAGCAACACCGCCCCGCACCTGCGTCGGGCGGCCCCTACCGACGAGGGCGGACGTGGCCTGTTCCTCGTGGCGCAGCTGTCACAGACCTGGGGTACGCGCTACCTCTCGGAGGGCAAGGTCATCTGGGCCGAATGCGGGCTCGACGGCGCGTGAGGACGAAGCCCGGCAGTCCGGCAGGGTCCGCTGACCCGTTGGAGTCACAGCAGCATGGAGAATGTCCGAAATCTTGCGCTTTGGTCGGCTAATATCCCCCTTGAACGTCGGGAAGAACTCACCAGGCGACCCCCGGAGATGTCCGTGCACGACGCTCCCGACACGTCTGCGAAGGCGGCTGCGCCCTTCGAGGCGGAACCCCTGGTCCGTATCCGCGGGCTCGGCAAGCGGTTCGGCGGGACCCGCGCGCTGGCCGGGGTCGACCTCGACGTCCACGAAGGCAGTGTCCTGGCCCTCCTCGGGCCCAACGGTGCCGGCAAGTCCACGCTCATCAAGATCCTCGCCGGCGTCCATCACGCCGACGCGGGGCAGATCACGGTGGACGGGCACCCGCTCGGCAGTCATGCCGCCTCCCGCAGCATGTCCTTCATCCACCAGGATCTCGGTCTCGTGGAGTGGATGACGGTCGCCGAGAACATCGCCCTGAGCACCGGGTATCCGCGCCGCGCCGGACTGATCTCCTGGCGGCGGACCCGCGAACACTGCGCTGACGCCCTGCGTCTCGTCGGCGGACATCTCGACCCCGACGCCCCGGTCGCCCGACTCGCCCCGGCCGAGCGTTCGCTGGTCGCGATCGCCAGGGCCCTGGCGGCACACGCGAAGCTCATCGTCCTCGACGAGCCGACCGCCCGCCTCCCCGCCGCGGACTGTGCCCGGCTGTTCCGCGTCCTGCACGCCCTGCGTGACCGTGGGCACGCCATCCTCTACGTGAGCCACCGCCTGGACGAGGTGTACCAGGTCGCCGACACCTTCGCCGTACTGCGTGACGGCCGCCTCGTCAGCCGCGGCCCGCTGACGGGCCAAAGCCCCGTCAGCCTGGTGCACGACATTGTCGGTGCGGAACCAATCGACCACCGCCCCGCCACGGCGCCGGTCGGCGGGTCGGCCATTCTGACCCTTGACGGTGTAAGGACCGCCGGCACGGGACCGGTCAGCCTGGAGCTGAGGGCCGGTGAGGCCCTGGGCCTGGTCGGCCTCTCGGGCGCCGGGCACATGGACCTGGGCCGGGCCCTCGCCGGCTCCCGGCCCCTGCTCGAGGGGCGGGCCCTTCTCGGCGGCCGGCCGTACCGCCCCCGCACGGTCGCCGACGCCGTCGGACTCGGTGTCGGCTTCGTGCCCGGCGACAGACTGCGGGAGGGCTGCATGGACGAGCTGACCGTACGGGAGAACCTCCTCGCCAATCCCCGCGCGGGAGGCCTGCCGGCGCTGCGCTGGATCAACCCCCGCCGCGAACGCGCCGAGGCCGCCACCCTGATCGAGCGGTTCTCCGTGCGCCCCCGCGACAGCGAGGCCCTCATCGCCACCCTCTCCGGCGGAAACCAGCAGAAAGTCATGATCGGCCGGTGGCTCCGGGTGGGCCTGCGCCTGCTGATCCTCGAGGAGCCGACCGCGAGCGTGGACGTCGGTGCCAAGGCCGCGATCCACCGCATGCTCGACGAGGCGCTGGCCGCAGGCCTCGCGGTCCTGCTCATCTCCACCGACTTCGAGGAGGTCGCGGGCGTGTGCCTGCGCACCCTGGTCTTCGTCCGCGGGGCCGTGACGGCCGAGCTGAGCGGTGCGGCCCTCACGGTCGCCGGGCTCACGCGGGCGGCTTCGGCCGCGCCCCCTTCTGGAATCGGGACGAACCCATGACCGCTCCGCCTCCCTCCTCCTCGCCCCGGCCACCACTGCGTCGCAGACCGGGCGGGCACCTCATCGGCGCTTACGGCCTGCTCGCCCTCACCTTCCTGCTCTTCCTGATCTTCTCCCTCGCCCTGCCGCGCACTTTTCCCACGCTGAACACCGTCGACTCGATCCTGTCCACCCAGTCGATTCCGGCCGTCCTCGCGCTCGCCGCCATGGTCCCCATCGTGACCGGCGCGTTCGACCTCTCCATCGGCTACGGCCTCGGCCTGGCACACGTCATGGTGATGCAGCTCGTCGTCAACGACGGGTGGCCCTGGCCGCTCGCATGCCTCGCGGTGATCGCCGGAGGGGCGGTCATGGGGATTCTCAACGGTGTCATCGTCGAGTTCGGCCGGATCGATTCGTTCATCGCCACCCTCGGGACTGGCAGCATGCTGTACGCCGTGACCGGCTGGATCACCGACGGCGGCCGGATCGTCCCTGGCCCGCAAGGCCTCCCGGCCGCATTCACTGACCTCTACGATTCCACGTTCCTCGGCCTTCCGGTCCCCGCCTTCTACGTGCTCGCCCTTGCGGCCGTCCTCTGGCTGGTGCTGGAGCGGCTGCCGATCGGCCGGTACCTGTACGTCGTCGGCTCGAACCCGCAGGCGGCCGACCTCGTTGGCATCCCGACCCGCAAGTACACCGTCTACGCGTTCGCCGCATCGGGGCTGATCGCCGGCTTCGCCGGTGTGCTGCTCGCGGCCCAGCAGCAGATCGGCAATCCGAGTGTCGGCCTCGACTACCTGTTGCCCGCCTTCGCCGGCGCTCTCCTCGGCTCCACGGCGATCAAACCCGGCCGGCCCAACGCCATCGGCACCATCGTGGCTGTCGCCGTCCTCGCCGTCGGCCTCACCGGCATCGGCCAGCTGGGCGCAGACTTCTGGACGGTCCCGCTGCTCTACGGCGGCACCCTGCTCATCGCCGTCGGCCTGGCCGGACACGCCGCCCGCCGTAGGCAGCGCAGCGGCGCCGTCGTGGCCCGCGATTCGCCCGCGGCGCCGCCTGCTGGGCCCCCGTCCTCCCCGACGCAGGGCGGTGGCCCAGCCGGCACCACTCCTTGACCCACGCCGACCCACGCCACGGGCACCACCTCCGTGCCCCCGGCCCATCCTCCCGCTCATCCCTATGCGAGGAGCTCCCGTGCACAGCAGCCGCAGAACCACCCCTGCCGTCTTCAAGGTTCGGATCGCCTCGTGCGCCCTGCTGGCGACGGCAACCGTCCTTGCCGGCTGTCAACGCGGCTCGTCGGGCGGCCCGGGGGAGTCCCCCACGGGCCCGAGCGGCTGCCCCGTTGTTCACGCCAGGGCCCAGGCCGCCGTCACCCGGGCGGAGGAAACTGACATCCCCTGGGACGGGCCGACCAGCGGCCCCGCGGTGGTGTCCGGCAAGACCATCGTCTACGTCGCCCAGACCATGACCAACCCCGGAGTCGCAGGCGCCGCGAACGGGGTGAGGGAAGCCGCACGGGTCATCGGATGGAACGTCCGGGTGATCGACGGTGGAGGCACCCCCACCGGTATCCAGGCGGCGATGAGCGACGCCGTGGCTCTCAAGCCCTCCGGCATCGTCATCGGTGGGTTCGACCCCAACTCGACGTCGCGGCAGGTCTCGCGGGCCAACGCGGCAGGCATCCCGCTCATCGGCTGGCACGCGGTAGCCGCTCCCGGCCCCAGCCGACGGCCCGAGCTCTTCACCAACGTCACCACCCGTGTGGAGGACGTGGCCCGAATCAGCGGGCAGTGGGTCATCTCGCACTCCAACGGCCGCGCCGGGGTCGTGCTCATCACCGACGCCTCGATCCCCTTCGCCAGGAACAAGTCCGAGCTGATCAGGAAGGAACTCGCCACCTGCTCGGGCGTGAAACTGCTGGAGTACGAGAACATCCCGATCCCGGACGCGAGCAGCCGCACCCCGCGGGAGATCTCCTCCCTCCTCACCCGGTTCCAGAGCAGGTGGACCCACTCCGTAGCCATCAACGACCTGTACTTCGCAGACGCCGCCCCCGCCTTCCGCGCGGCGGGCGAAAAAGGTTCCGGCCCGCCCTTCAACATCGGCGCCGGCGACGGCGACCCCTCTGCCTTCCAGCGCATCAACAACAGGCAGTACCAGACCGCGACCGTGCCCGAGCCGCTGTCCCAGCAGGGCTGGCAGATCGTCGACGAGTTCAACCGCGCCTTCTCCGGCCGACCCGCCAGCGGGTATGCGGCCCCCGTCCACATCGCCACGGCCGCCAACAGCGACGGTGCGACGACCTGGGACCCGTCGGGCTACCGGGAGGCGTACCGAAAGATCTGGGGCAAGTTGGGGTGATCCTGTGCGGAAGCGGCCACTTGGCTCGCTCCCGCCATGAAGCGCCTGCGAAACACCTTGCGGGCGCATTGATCACGATGTCTCCGCCAGGACAGGGGAAAGCTCCTCCGCAGGTGTTCTGCAAGTGGGTCCGAGTAAGCAGCTGAACTGGATATCCACCGAGGGCGACGGCACCATCACGCCCGGCGGCACCCGCGCCGACAGCCCGGACGCGATGAACGGCAACGCGGTCGCCTACGACATCGGCAAGCTCCTCACCCTGGGCGGCGCACCGGCGTACGAGAACGCCGACGCGACGCGGCGCGCCTACACCGTCGACCTGAACGGCGGCGGGCAGCCGGTCAGCACACGCACCGGCGACATGGCCCTACCCCGCGCGTGCAGCAACAGCGTCGTCATGCCCGACGGGAAGGTCGCCGTCTTCGGGGGCCAGTCCCGTCCGATCCCCTTCAATGACGCCACCTCCGCGATGACGCCGGAGATCTGGGACCCCGCGACCGGCACGTTCTCCCCGATGGCCACCATGGCGGCGTATCTGCTCAACCCGGACGGGCCCGAGAAGACCCGGCCCGTGTCACGAACGACGTGCCGGACAGCCTGCGTCTCGGGGCGAAGCTCCCGGTAACGACCGACTCGGCCGTCAGCTCCTTCAGCCTCGTACGGACAGGGGCCGCGACCCACTCGACCGACAACGACCAGCGACGCGTATCTCTGCGGTTCCGCGAGACGGGGGCCGGCTCCTACGAACTGCAGGTCCCGGCCGATCCCGGCGTGGTGCTTCCCGGCCGCTACACGCTGTTCGCCCTGAACGACGAGGGGGTCGGTGAGTTCGCCGGCGGTCAGCGGTTCGGCGGCGAGCGTGTCGAGGTTCTGGTCGAGTTGGCGGACGTCGCTGGCACCGGTGATCGGCGGGCACCCGGCCGCTGAGGTAGCGGTCCGTCAGTAGCCCCTGGGCCAGCGGAGAGAATGCGATCAGGCTGGTCCCTGTCTCTCCGATCGCGTCCAGCAGACCGTCCTCTGGCGAGCGGTTGAGGATCGAGTAACTGATCTGGTTCATCAGCAGCGGCTTGCCCAGGCCGCGCAGGATCTCCACCGCCGCCCGGTGCTGCTCGGCCGGGTAGTTGGAGATGCCGGCGTACAGGGCCTTCCCGGAGCGCACCGCGGCGTCCAGGACCCCCATGGTCTCCTCCAGCGGGGTCGTGGGGTCGTGGGGTCGTGGCGGTGCGAGTGGAAGACGTCTACATGGTCCAGGCCTGTCCGGCCCAGCGACTGGTCCAGGCTGGCCAGCAGGTACTTGCGCGAGCCGCCGTCGCCGTACGGGCCGGGCCACATGTCGTAGCCGGCCTTCGTGGCGATGAACAGCTCGTCCCGGTACAGGCGGAAGTCCCGCGCGAACAGGTGGCCGGAGTTGCGCTCCGCGCTGGATGTTCAGCCCGTTCACCTCAAGCAGCGGTGATGTCATGAGTGTTCTCCGAGCAGGCGTCGGGAAAGCCCGGTTCTCAGCATGTTGAACGCGACGACCACGACGAGGACGACGAGGCCCGCGTACAGCGACTGCTGCGGTTGTCCGGCAGGATCGAGGGGGCGCCGTTGGACACCATCAGCCCCCATTCGGGGCCCGGCGGCTGGCAGCCGAGCCCGAGGAAGGAGATGGCGGCCACGTCGAGCAGGGCGTAGCCGAAGCCGATGGTGGCCTGCACGAGGACCAGGGGAGCAGATTGGGCAGCAGGTGCCGAAGCCAGATGCGCGCCGTCGGGGCCCCACGAAGCTGGAGGGCCGAGACATAAGATTGCCTCCATGCCGATCGACGTCGACGAAGTCCAGCGCCGCAGGGAGATCGCCAAGGCCACCCTCGCGGTCGCCGCCCGCGACGGCGCGCGTGCGATCACCATCCGAGCCGTCGCGAAGGAACTCGGCGGCTCCAGCGCCATGGTCACCAACTACGTGCCCACACGCATAGCCCTGATCACCAACGCCGTCCGCGCCGCCGAATCACGCTGGCGCTCCGAGCTGGAGGCCCGCATCGGCGATCTGGACGGACCGGAACGCCTGCGCGCCATGGTCGAGTGGAACCTCAGCACCGACGCGGATGACCTCCTGCTGCGCTCACTCTGGCTCGAAATGCTGTCGTCTGCGCGCTCCGACCCCAATGGAGTCGACCTCAGGGAGGCGCGCGAGTCACGCCAGGAGTTCGCCGACGCCGCCATCGCGGCCGGCGTTCCCAACGCTCAGCTGGCTGCCGATGTCCTCTTCCTGCTGACCCGCGGCTACTTCGTCTCCACCGTGGAGGAGCCCGCGTACTGGACCGAGGGGCGCACCGGCCTCATAGCTCGTGCCGTGGTCAAAGCTCTCGTGGAGGACTGACGCGCAGGATGTCCGGTTGTCACGATGGGGGATTTCGTCAGCAGTGACTGCCGCACCATTGACAGGATCTCTGTCAGTCGCACAGTCTGGTCAATCAACAGGGATCCTGTCAATCGGCGGTGCGACGGCTCGCACCGCTGCTGCGTCACGCACAACGAGCGTCAGACGCCTCGCGTAGTAGGGACTTGAGTCGACACCGGCGCGTGCCCACTAGCGGTCGTGAAATCCCCTCTCTCTTCACGGAGTAGGCCATGTCGGCGTTCCTTGACGTATCCCCAGGGGTTGGGCGGACCCCCTTCCGCACCAGCAGGCGGCAAGGGGGGCGGGCGTGAACCAGTACGACGTACTCGCCGCGGGTAGCGACTCCGCGGCGCCGTTGATCTCGTTCTTGTTGGTGATCAGCGTCTGCTTCCTGCTCTGCCTGATGGTGGGCACGGGCGAAGACGACATCGCCGAGTTCTTCGCCGCAGGCCGCTCTCTGCCGGCGGTGCGCAACGCCCTGGCACTCGCCGGTGACTACATCCCGGCGACGGCCCTGCTCAGTCCGGTCGGAGCTGTCGGCCTCAGCGGCTCCGACGGTGTGGTCGTGGCTGTCAGTGCTGTCGCGGCGCTCGGCGTTCTGCTGCTCCTGGCCGGGCCTGTACGCGACACTGGACGGTTCACACTCGGCGGCATCCTGGCCAACCGACCGGAGGACAAACCGGCCCGGATTTCAGCAGCGCTGATCACGGTGCTTGTTTGCGTTCCTCTCACGGTAGTTCAGCTCACGGTCGCCGGCGCTGCCACCGCCTATCTCCTCGGGCTGGACAGCGCGGGCGCGGAGCAGGTGTGCACCGGGCTGATCGGGCTGTTGATGGTCACGTTCGCTGCCTTCGGCGGCATGAGGGGCACAACCCTGATCCAGGTTGGTAAGGCCGTGGTGGTGTTCGTGACTCTCCTCGCCGTGGTGCTCGCGGTGCTGTCCCGCTTCCGGTGGGACTTCGGCGCCCTTCTGAACGCCGCTGGTCAAGGCAGCGGTCCGGCCGGCGCTTTCGGCTCGCTCGGGCAGCTGTACGGAGGCTCAACCACTGGCAAACTGGAACTTCTGTCGCTGTGTGTGACCGTGGCTCTGGGCTCGGCAGCTGTCCCGCCGGTTCTCATGCGAGTCGGCACTTCCCTCAGTACCCGGACCGCTCGCAAGTCCGCGCGCTACACCTTCGTCATGATTGCGTTCTTCAACGGCGCCGTGGTTCTGCTCGGCCTGGGGGCAGCGGCCGTCGTCGGCGTCCCCGCCATCATCGCGGACGACCCGCAGGGAAACTCGGCACTGTTCCTGTTGTCTCACGACCTGACGGGCGGACGGGGCGGAAACGTCCTGGTCACGATGGTCGCCTGCGCGGTCTTCGTCACCTCGCTCGGTACGGTGGCCGGCCTGACTCTCGCGGCCGCGGCAGCGTTGGCACATGACCTGTTCGGTGAGTTCCGGCGTCGAGGCCGCGTCGTGGAGCGAGACGAAGTCGGCGTGGCGCGATGGGCCGTGGTCGTGCTCGGTGCATTGAGCGTACTCCTCGCCCTGCTGCTGCATGGCTGGAGCATCGTGTTCCTCGCGTCGTTCGCCGCAGCGGTAGCTGCGTCGGTGATCCTTCCCGCTCTGATCTACAGATTCTTCTGGAAGGGATTCACACGGGTTGGGCTGATGTGGACCATTCACGGCTCGCTTGCGTGCTGCCTGTTGCTGCAACTCTTCAGCCCCACAGTCTCGGGCCGGCCCTTTGCTCTGTTCCCTGCACAGGATTTCCAGTGGTTTCCACTGCAGAACATCGCCCTGGTTTCCGTGCCCGTCGGCTTCGCGCTTGGATGGATGGGCAGCCACGTGAGTCGGCGCATCCCGACGACCTCGCGCCATGGCCGGGCGCGGGACACTCAGGACCACGCCGGCTAATGCCAGCCCTGTCTGCCGGCCATCGAGTCCCTCAGCGGTGTCGGGCCGCTGATCCTGCCCCGGGCCTTCTTGCCGTTGGCGACCTCGATCAGGATGTACTGGTTGCCGGAGAAGACCCAGTACCGGTGCAGCAGGTCGGCCCAGGCACGCCAGACCGTTCCCAGTGCCAGTTTCGCCCCTTGCTTCGTCAGTTGGTCCGCGCGAAGTCGCCCCCTACGGTGAACGTGTCGTTCGCTGTCTTCGCTGTGGCTTCGTACGTGTCGTCCTTGGCGTCGCGGCCGTCTGACGCGTGGCTGTACTGACCGGCGAAGACGTGCGTTCCGGGTGGCACCGTGCTGCCGGCCTTGAGCGTCCAGCGGTGGACGAGCATGCCGTCCTGTTCGCGTAGGGAGCGGGTGAAGTTCTCGGCAGGCAGCGACTGCCACCTTTCGGTGCTGCGGACCTCGCCCGTCTGCGCCACGAACAGTTCCACCGTGAGCGCGGTGAGTGGCTCCTGGGTTTTGAGGGTGACATTGCTCTGGGCCCAGTTGGTTTTGTCGTCAGGGACGACAGAGCCGTCCGCCCACAGCGGACCGTCGGTGGTGCGTGTTCCGCCGGATGCCGGCGGCCGGCTGTGGTCGGCCTGGGCAGGGGGAGTGCCGGCCTGCGGGGAGGTTCTCCCGGCGGGCTCACTGGGGCGGCGGGTAGACGGTGTGCTGTCCGGATTGCCGGAAGGGGCAGCGACGGGTCCCTCGGTCGGAGCGTCAGGTGACGGCGTGATGTCGGGGACCTGTGGCAACGCACTCGTGGACGCCTTCTGTTGGTGCCTTTCCTCTCCCTGTACGACGAAGGCCACGGCGAAGCCGCCGACAACGCACGCCCCGGCCGCGGCGACCGCTGCGAGGGCGACCCGCGGCCATGCGAGGGTGGGTCCGCGGTGTTTGCGAGCGCCCCGCGTGCCTTCCATAGCCCGCTCCACCCGTGCGAGCATGCGGGCCCGGTCCGGCTGATGTGACTCCGCTGCTTCTCTCAGGTGCTTGCGCAGGTCGCTCATCGGTTTCCACTTTCCGCGAGTTCGAGGGCGGTCCGGCCGTCCAGCAGCCGCTCAAGCTCTGCCATCCCTTTGGAAGTCTGGCTCTTCACAGTGCCGACCGATATCCCCAGGGCCAGGGCGGTGTCCTTCTCCGACAGGTCGAACGCGTGCCGCAGTACGACGCACGCCCGCTTGCGGAAGGGCAGTCTTCCCAGCGCCTGCCGGACGTCGATGACCGCTGCCACGTCCGGGTCGTCCACCCGCTCGCCGCGCTGGGACCAGAAGAGCGCGATGCGCCGGCGCTCGCGCACGGCTCCGCGGATACGGCTGCGGGCCATGTTGGCCACGACGCCGCGGGCGTACGCCACGGGGTGCTCGGCGGCGCGGACACGGTCCCAGCGATCCCAGAGCGCCACCAGGGCATCGGCGGCGAGGTCGTCGGCGGCGTCCGCCTCGCCCGTCAGCAGACAGGCGAGGCGGGCGAGTTCGGCGTAGTGGCGATGGAAGAAGTCGTGGAATTCCGCGGATGCGTCGTCGACCATGCCGTGGAACCCCTCGCTTGTACACGCCGATGTGGCTTGAGCGCAGGAGCCTACTTCCAGCTGCAGGCGTGCTGACCACTGGGACCCGAAGGGCCCGCCCATGCCTTCCGCTCTCACCCATGCCCAGGGCCTTACTTCATGCCCGCGCCGATGGCCGGGGTGCCGGTCGTGAGGAAACTCGTGGCCGGCAGCGAGCCGTCCGCCCGCCGCGGTCCGTACGCGGTGGTTGGGTCGGTGCTCCGGAGAACGGAGCCGGACCTCCGGGCTGCCGGGGCCTGGCTCGCATCCCAGGTGTTCGCGGCGGTCACGACGCGCCGTCCGAGCTTCGCGGTGCCGGTGGCGTTCTGCACAG
Organism: Streptomyces mabaensis; assembly: GCF_053763515.1. NCBI lineage: Bacteria > Bacillati > Actinomycetota > Actinomycetes > Kitasatosporales > Streptomycetaceae > Streptomyces > Streptomyces mabaensis. The sequence goes on along the minus strand of NZ_JBSOPZ010000044.1, from coordinate 17,051 downwards.
CGAGGTTCCTGGAGAGGCGGGACGGCGAGGAGGCGAAGTAGTAGCCGGCCGCGTCATTGGCGTAGGCGGTGTTGCGGTGGAGCCGCAGTGCGCCCGGGTTGCTGTTCTCCGTGAAACCGTGCTGCGTGTTGTTCCAGGCGGCGTTGTTGGTGACGACATGCGCGGCGCTCGCCCCGCCGCCGCCCAGCTTGAAACCGTTGCCATTGCCTTCGAAGGCGCTGTCTTTCCAGCGGTTGACACCGTTGCCGTACGCCCAGCTGCGCTCGATACGGACCGGACTCGCCCACTGCCACAGGTCCACGCCGTCGTCCGCGTTGTTGTAGAGCCTTGCGCCGATGACCCTGTTACCGCTGCCTGATCCGAACTTGATGGCGAGGCCATCCGCGTTCTGACCGTGGTTCTTTGCGTCGTAGTTGTTGTACGAGTCCAGGTTCTCGATCAGGTTGCCGGTGGTTCCCTCGCCGCGCAGGGTGAACCCGGAGTCTCCGTTGCCGTGGGTGGTGAGGTTCTTGAAGACCCCGCCGACGGATGAGGTCAGGACGACGCCCTGCGCGCGCGAGTTCCGAAACGTCAGGTTGGTCAGCGTCCAGTGGTCGCCGCCTATCGCGACCAGCCACTCGCCCTTGGGCAGCTTGGAGCCGTCGACAATGGCCTTCTCCGTCCCGTAGGCGGTGACGGTGATCCTGCGCTTCGCGGTGCCATCAGCCTGGCTCTTGAGGCTCTTCGCCGGGTAGTACGTGCCTGCGCGCAACTGAATGGTGGTGCCGGGCCCGGCACCAGCGAATGCTTTCTCCAGCGCCGCGGTCGTGGATACCACGACGGGCCCGGCAGCGGCGGCGTCGGCGTTGTCGGGGGCGGTGGACACCCAGACACCCGCAACACCTGCGGCCACGGCGACGACCGCGACGGCCGAGAGGGTACGGGTCCTGCGGTGTCGTCCTCTGCTGGTACTCACGTGTGAGGGTTCCTTCGCTCGGTTGGTCGACAGAGCGGCCGGTCGGACCGCGCCGTTTCCCCCCAGTTGCCGCCGCTCGTCAAAAGGTTGCCGCCAAGCCGGAAACAGGCGAGTGGGGGCCTTGATTGCCATGGGTTTCCCACCAGCGTGTGCCGGGTTCGACAGAGCTGCAGTAGGCGGGGCCGACGGCGATCGGGGGGAGTTGTGCGTAGCCGCGTCAGCGGGAGCACTCGCGAGGGTCGAGCCTCCGCTCGATTTTGCTTTCCACCCCGTCGGGTTCCTTCTTGCCGTTCCAGGTTGTGATGACCTTGTCGGAGACACCGTCGATGTAGTAGCCGTACGAGTAGACCTTCTCCCATGCCTTGCCCTTGCCGCGCCAGGACCCCACGGTCGTCACGCTGCCATGGGAGTTCCGCCAGGCGTACGCTGTGATGTCGATCACCGGGTTGACGCGCACCACCCGCTTGTACGGCTTCCAGGTCAGGGCGATGGCGGTGCAGGGCGGAATAGACTTCTGGCTGCTTCGTTCGAACGATTCGGTCTGCTCCCAGCCCCACTCGTAGGTGAAGTTGCCGCCCAGCTTGCCCGTGAAGATGCCCTTGGCGAGGGTGCTGTCGACGGCCGCCCCGACGCTTTTCCTCGTGGAGGTCTTGGTGGCGTAACCGCGGACGAACGTCTCCTTGTCATCGGTGGTGCCCTTGTTGGCGATCCACTGGGAGATGCGTTCCTCCGTGCCCGTGTAGGACCAGGTGGACGTCTGGGGGTAGGAGCACCGGCCGGTGAAGACCTCCCAGTCGCCCTTGGGAGCGCGGACGGAGCTGATCTTGCCGATGTACTCCCACTCGGTCCGGAACTCGCCGGTCCGCACGTTGTGGGCGCCGAAGTTGATGTGGTCCGCCGGGCCCTGGATGCAGAAGCGCTCGATGATGGAGTCGGTGTTGCCGGGCGTGGTGCCCCGGATGTTGGCGGCTCCCCTCGGGCCGGCGGCCTGGGCGGAACCGGCGGAGGGCGCCAGGCCAGTGACGGCCACGACGCAGGCAGCGGCGGCGACTCCGGACTTCTTGAGCGTGATCCTCACGTGGTGTCCTCCTGCGTTTCTCGGTGGTGGAGACGGTGGTCGATCGCGGCGGGAAGGTAACGGGTGCCTCCGCCACGCACGGCACCGTCTGAGGCAGTGACCGCCTGCGCGGGGGGAGGGGGCGGGACGGGGCGGCGCTGATGCGCCGCCCCGCAGGCCCACCGGCCCTTCGTCAGCCCCACGGATTGAACGGAATGTTCGGCTTGGCCTTGTTGAGGGTGTCGTTGAACTTGGAGTCCTGGATCGGGAGGTTGGCTTTGCCCCAGCCAGACCCGTTCAGCCGGCGCTGGAGGTTGACGCCGTTGTTGCTCCGCGGGTAGCGGTCCCAGCTGACCAGGGCGGGACGGTCCCACCCGCCGTCTCCCCAGGCTTCCGCGCGCTCGCCCCACTTCGCGAAGCGGAAGGCGTGCGTACTCGCGCCGTCCTTGTGGTAGACGATCTTGACGCGGGCGCCGTCCATCGGAACCTTGTTGACCGGGTGGGTGCTGAACCCGCCATGGCGGGACGCGGAGAGGTACGAGGGCTTGCCCGACCCCTGCCGCACCCAGACCACGACGGACTCCCAGTCGTGGCGGTGCCCTCCGATACTGCTGCCGTTCAGGGCCTGGTCCTTCTCGAAGTACAGGGTGTAGACGATTCCGCACCAGCCGTTGTTGCACTTGGCCCGCGCGTAGGTGTTGGCCGTGCCGAGGTGGTCCCTCCGGCACCCGCCGCCGAGCGACCCGGTCGGCTTGAGGCCGCCGTTGAGGTTGCCCCACATGTCGATGGCGGCCGCAGGGAGGCAGCCGTTGGAGTCGTAGTCGAACAGCGGCTGGAACGCCCGCTGAACGAGGTGGAGCTCTGGGGCAGGCCCGTCAGGTTGGGGGCCGCGGCGGCGCTGCCCGTCATCGCGGCGGCCAGTGCGGCGGCGCTGCTTGCGATGAGCGCGGTCTTGCCCAGGCGGGACGGCCTTCTCTTCTTGAGTGCGTGGGTCATGCGCTGATCTCCATTCGCTCGGTCTGCTCTGTGGCCGGCTTCGTTCCCGAATGCGGCGTGGCAGGACCGAGGCTGGCAAGCGGGAAGTTGATCGGCACGCCCATTCATCACAGCAATCAATTCCGTGGCGAGCACCGGCATCTGGTTCGAGATGATCCTGCAGCAGAGGGTGCGTCGGGCCATCTACGTGGGCCGGGTCTTCAAGACCGTCACCTCGACGTCATGCAGCGCGACTGGATGCGCGACGAGCGGGGCGTGCCGTTCGTCCGCACCATCAACAACATCCAGATGGTCGAGGAGTCACGGCACATGAAGTTCGCCCGCCACGAGACGCGCAAGCGGCTCACACGCGCCGGACGACTGCGCCGGCAGATCCGGTCTCGTACGCTGCGGCGTGGCTCCGGACCACCCGGCAGCCAAGAGGGCCGGTGACACCTTCGCCCGGTTCCACAGCCACCCCCCGGTACGGATGCATCCCGGCCTCGAGGTGGGCGGGGACGTCGCGGCAGAGGAACTCGCCGCACACCACGCCGTCGACCTCTCGGCCGACCTTGTCGTCGTGGTCGGCAACGGCAACGTCGCCCTCGACGTCGCCCGGACCCGGTCTCCGACCCGGAGGCACTGGCCGGCCCCGGGATCGCCCGTCACGCGCTCGCGGAGCTGCGCCGCAGCAAGGTGCGCGAGGTGGTGCTGCTCGGGCGCCGCGGCCCCGAGGACCCGCGTACACCCGGTCCGAACTGCTTGCCCTGAAGCACCTCCCCGAGGTGGACCTGGTCCTGCACGACCATGATCCGAGCATCGGCGGTGATCGACGCCGCCGGGCCGAAGGACAAGGCGGCGGTACTGCGGGGCGTGGCGCGGGAGGCCGTCGACTGGTCCGTGTCACCGGGCGCGGCATGACGGCGGCGCCGCATCGTGTTCCGCTTCCCCTCCACGCCCATGGAAGTGTGCGGGGACGAACGCATCCGTGCCGTGCGCGCCCCCGTCGGGCATGTCATTGCGTGCGATCGGCTACCGCGGAGTGCCCCAAGCGGGGCTGCCGTTCGACGAGGCAACCGGGACCGTTCCGCACGAGCGCGGCCGGGTGACCGGCAGGGCTGGGACGTATGTGGTGGGCTGGATCAAACGGGGGGCCTTCAGGAGGCATCGGCGCCAACCGCGCTTGCTCTGCCGAGACGGTCGGCACCCTGCCGGCCGACGCGGTCGTGGGCGCACTGCCCGCGCCGACCGGCGGGCCGAAGGCATTCCACCGCCTCGCACGCCCCCGGGGCCGCCGCTGACCCGCCCTCCGGGCGAGGCTCCCTCCGTGGCGGCCGACCGCTGACGTCGGCTGTGAGGGCCTGCTCCCGGAGGCGGCTTCGGGAGGGTGAACTGCGGTATGGCACCGGCCTGTCGGCTGCCTTGCAGGGTGCCTTCAGGCCGACGCCGAACAGCAGGAAGTGGACCCGGCACCTCTGGTGGCCCAGCGCCCAGCATGACCTTGCACACGGCCTTGACCAGGCCGCCGTGGTGGTCGGCGCTGATCAGGCGGAGGCCGTTCAGGCCACGCTCGCGCGGGGAGCGCAGGAGCTGGCTACTTCGGTGATGCCGGTGGCGACGGCCACAGCCTGCGAGACGATTTGGCCCACCCTGGAAGGGGCCCTCGCCGTCAGGCGGCGGTCTGCCGGGCAAGACGCGCGTTTGCTCGGTTCGCCCGACCCGCACGCGGCATTCGAGGCAGTCGCCGCGCTCAACTCACCGCCACCGCTGCACGCGTTCAACTTCGACTCGGTACCGGTGGCCAGTACATTCACAGGCCGACGCGGCGCCTGGCGGCTCGCAGGTGGACGACTCCAGCTTGCGCCCGCGCGTGTCGGGGAATGCGTCTTCCCTCAGTCGCCGATGAGGGCATCCACAACCGCTCTGGCGACGCGGCTGGCCCGCTCCGCTGTCCAGTAAGCCGGCTCCTCCATGGTGGAAACGTAGTAACCACGGGTCAGCAGGGAGAGGACGTCGGCGGCGAGATCGGCGTCGGGCACTCCTGCGGCGGCGGACGCCTCGAGGAACTCGTCGCGTGCTTCGCGCGGCTCGTGGCGGTCGACACCGGCGGGGTCGGCGTGCGCCGACGAGAGCATCTCGACCCAGAGTGCGCGGAGCAGCAGGTCTTCGGGTTCCGTGCTGAGGTGCCATTCCACCGTGGCTCGCAGTCGGTCCGCGCCGGTCAGGTCGCCCAGGTGGGCTTCCAGGTCGGCCCGCCAGCGGGACTCAGCCGCGCGCACGGCGTTGGTGATCAGAGCTATCCGCGTAGGAACGTAGTTCGTGACCATCGCCGTGGACCCGCCGAGTTCCTTGGCCACGGCGCGGATGGTGATGGCGCGCGCGCCGTCCCGGGCGGCGACGGCGAGGGTCGCCTCGGCGATCGCCTTGCGGCGCTGGACTTCGTCGACGTCGATCGGCATGGCAGCAACCTAGCTCAGAGGGGGTTGACGTTGAGCAACCTAAATGCAACGCTGTTATATCACGTTGTTTTCTGAAGGTTTGCTTCCGTGGAGAGCCTCATGAGCCTTGCCGTCCAGCACGTCACCCCGGAGCCCGTGCCTCCGCAGGCGCAGCAGCACATGGTGCGCATGCGTGACGGCGTGCAGCTGGCGACCGATGTGTACGCCGCCGACCCGGGGGAGACGGCGCCGACCGTGCTGGCCCGCCTGCCCTACGACAAGAACAGCCGCTATGTCTTCTTCGACAAGATCGCGGAGAGGTTCACGGCACGCGGCTACGTCGTGGTGGTCCAGGACGTCCGCGGCAAGTTCCGCTCGCAGGGCCAGACGCTGGGCTGGACCGGAGAGGTGGACGACGGGTACGACACCATCGAGTGGATCACCCGCCAGCCGTGGTCCAACGGGATCGTGGGCATGTTCGGCGACTCGTACTACGGGTTCACCCAGTGGTCGGCGGTCTCCAGCCAGCACCCCGCCCTCCGAGCCATCGTTCCCCGAGTCACCTGCACCAACAACGGCCCCGGCATCGCCAGTTACGACACCGGCTCCGGCCCGCAGCCCCTGTGGCTGGAAGGGGCCTCGTACCAGGCGCAGGTGTGGACGGACAACCACACCTATGAGTTCGACGTCGACCTCACCAGGCGTCCTCTCCTCGCAGCGTATGAGGAGGCGTTTGCCGCGATCGGGAAGCGCTCGGCCGGCTTCGACCTGATCGTCGGCGGCATTCCCCTCGCCCCGTACAACGGGCCGCATCCCTATGACGCGCGGCCGGTGCCCGTCCTGCACTGCGTGGGCTGGTTCGACAACCTCGGCATCGCCCACATGCGCGACTACACCGAGCTGGCCCGGCGCCCCGGGTGGGCAGCCGTGCAGTACCTGATCGCCGACACGATCGACCACGAGAACTACTTCCTGGAGAACGCCCCGGTGTCACCCGACACCGACCACCTGGTCGACGAAGCCGCCCTCGAGCGCATGCTCGACTCCTACACCGGACCCGCCCTCGAGTTCTTCGACGTCTTCCTCAAGGGCGCCGCCCAGCCCGAGTCACTTCCCCGCGTGCGCTGGAAGCTCGGCCACGTGGGCTGGCGCACCTCCACCACGTGGCCGCTGCCGGAGGCCACGGAGACCGAGCTGTACCTCGCGGAGCCGGCCTCGGCGACCGGCACGGCCCCCAGCGGAAACCTCGCCCCCCGCCCAGCCGACGAATCGGAGTCGGCGGAGTGGCGATACGACCCGGACGATCTCGTGCCGTCCGCCGCGGCGGACACCTTCATGCAGTTGCGCGACCACGTGGACGAGCGCCGCACGCTGGACCGGGATGATGTACTCGTCTTCACGGGCCCCGTCTCGGACGCGCCGCTCGACCTCGCCGGCCCCGTGCACGCGGTGCTGCACGTGGAGAGCACGGCGCCTACGTTCGACGTGTTCGTCCGCCTCCTCGACCTGGCCCCGGACGGTACGGCGCGCCTGATCGTGCGTGGCTGTGCCCAGGCCCACGGGCCCGGGGAGGTGGAGATCGCCCTGGGACACACCGGATACCGGCTGCGCCCGGGCCGGCGCCTCGCCCTGCTGATCGCCGGCAGTGACTTCCCGAACCATCTGCCCAACTCCGGCTCGCTGGAGAGCCCGTGGCTGACAACGGCTCCCAAGGCGAGTCTGCAGAAGCTTCGGACCGGATCCGCCCACCCCTCACGCCTGCGCCTGACCGTCCTGCCCGAAAGCGGCGAATAGCCCCTGTTCACTGGAGGGCACATGCTCCCTCTGCGACATCTTTCCAGCGCGCCGCCGACAACGAGCACGGCGGCGCACCGTCATCCGGCCGATGCACGGTGCGGCGAAGGAGGCGATCCGAGATGACACTCCGCTTCGTCGCCACCCGACTGGGCACGCTCGTCGTGACCGTGCTCGTCTCCAGCCTGGCGATCTACGGCGCCATGTTCCTCACGCCCGGGGACCCCGCCACCCTGCTCGTCGGCGGCAGCCGAAACCTCGACCCCGACGTACTGGCACAGATCCGCCGCGAGTACCACTTGGACGACCCGTTCATCAAGGGCTACTGGCACTGGTTCAGCAACTGCTTCCAGGGGGATTTCGGCAAGTCCCTCGTCTACCGCGACTCCGTCGCCAACCTCATCTACGCCCGCGCCGGCGACACCCTCGCCCTCGTCGGCTACGCCTCCGTCCTCGTCCTCGGCGCCGGCACCGTCATCGGCACCGTCGCCGCACTGCGCGGCGGCCGGACGGAAACGCTGGCCACGACGCTCACGGCGGGCGCGATGGCGGTACCGACCTTCGTCATGTCGGTCCTGCTCATCTGGCTCTTCGCCGTCCAGCTCCCCTGGTTCCCGGTTTACGGCTCCGGCGAGGGCTTCGCCGGCACCCTCTCGCACCTGACGCTGCCGGCCCTCGCGCTGGCGATGACATGGATCGGATACGTGGCCCAGGTGACCCGAACCGCCGTCCGGGCGGAGACGCGCTCGGAGCACGTGGAGACCGCCCGCAGCCGCGGCGTACCCGAATGGACGGTGATCAGGCGGCACGTGCTGCACAACGCCTCCGGCCCCGTCTTCGCCGTCTCCGGAGTCGGCATCGCCGGCCTCATCGCCACCGCGGCCGTCGCCGAGCAGGCGTTCGGCACCGGAGGGCTCGGCGCCCTCATGATCGAGGCCGCGTCCAAGCAGGACATGGCCGTGGTCCAGGCCGTGTCGCTGATCTTCGTGGTCGTGTTCGTCGTCATCAACACCACCGTCGACCTGTTCAGCGCCGCCCTCGACCCACGAGCCGGACAGAAGGGAGCCCGATGACCACCGCCCTGTTCAACCGCACCGCCACCAAGCCGCAGACCGGACGCCCGCGCGACCACCTGACGCTCGGCGCGGGATGCGTGGTCGGCCTGTTCGTCCTGCTGGCCGTGTTCGGGCCGCTGATCGCCCCGCACGATCCGAACGCCGTCGACCCGCTCGGTGTCAACGCCGGACCCTCCGCCACACATCTCCTGGGGACGGACGACACCGGACGTGATCTGCTGTCCCGGCTGATCAGCGGTACCCGCGCCAGTCTTGCCGCCCCCGCCGTGGTGATCGCGGTCTCCACAACCCTCGGCACCCTCCTCGCGTTGGCCGCCGCCTGGTTCGGCGGCTGGCTCGACCGGTTCGTCTCGGGCGCCCTGGACATCGTGTTCGGCTTCCCCGGACTGATCATGGCCGTGCTCGTCGCCGCAGTTTTCGGGGCGGGGCTCACCGCACCGATCGTGGCCCTGTCGATCGCCTACCTCCCCCTGATCACCCGGGTCGTACGATCGGCCGCGATCAAGGAACGCAACCTGCCGTACGTGTCCGCGCTGCAGCTCCTCGGCGCCCCAACCGCCCGGATCTGGCTGCGGCACCTGCTGCCGAACCTGCTGCCGCTCGTCCTCGTCCAGGCCACCATCGGCTTCGGATACGCGCTGCTCGACGTGGCCGCGATCTCCTTCCTCGGCCTCGGCAGCCAGCCGCCGGACCCGGAGTGGGGACTGATGGTGTCCAACGGAGCCCCCTCGATTCTCGCCGGGCAACCCCAGCAGTCGCTGTACGCGGGCATCGCCATCCTGATCGTCGTCGTCGCGTTCAACCTGCTGGGGACGGGACTGTCCCGACGTCTGCTCGGAGAGAACGCATGACCTCATCACCGCTGCTTCAGATCAACGCGCTCAGAATCGACCTGCCCCTCGACGGAGCCGAGCGCACCGTCGTCCACCGCGCCGACGTGAGCATCCCTGAAGGCACGGCCGTCGCCCTGGTCGGCGAGTCGGGATCGGGCAAGTCCCTGACCGCCCGGTCCGTCCTGGGCCTGCTGCCCAAAGACGCCCGGATCCACGGAGACCTGCTGTTCGCCGGGGAGTCCGTCCCGGCGATGAAGCCCGAGCGCCTGCGCGCGTTCCGCGCCTCCGATGTCGCCATGGTGTTCCAGGACCCCAGGGCACACATCAACCCTGCCCGCAGCATTGGCGACTTCCTCGTGGAGGGCCTGACCACCGCACGCGGTGTCCCGGTTGCCGAGGCCACCAAGAAGGTCACAGGGATCCTGCGGGAAGTCAGCATCGCCGATGCCGACCGGCGTATGCGGCAACGCCCCCACGAACTGTCGGGCGGCCTGCTTCAACGCGTCATGATCGCCGCCGCACTGGCCGCCGAACCACGACTGCTGCTCGCCGACGAGCCGACCACCGCGCTCGACGTGACCACTCAGGAAGAAGTGATGGCCATCATCACAGAGGCCCGCGAGGCCCGCGGGCTGGCCATGCTGTTCATCACCCACGATCTCGAACTGGCGGCCGCCGTGTGCGACAAGGTCGTCGTGATGTACGCGGGCACGACGGTGGAGGAACTCCCCGCCGCCCATCTGGGCAGCGGCGCCGCACACCCGTACACGCGCGCCCTGCTCGCCTCCCGCCCCCCGCTCGATGACATTGACGCGGAGCTGCGTTCCATCGCCGGCAGACCCTTGTCCGGTTTCGAAGTGCCGGACGGATGCGCCTTCAGCGACCGATGTCCCCGGGTGCAGGACCTGTGCCGCAGTGACCGGCCCCAACCGCGTTCCGCCGGTGACAGCACGGCGGCCTGCCACTTCCCCCACACGTTCTCGCCCAAGGAGGCCGGCAGGCATGCTTGAAGTACGCAACCTGCGCAAAGTGTTCGGCGACTTCGTCGCTGTCGACGACGTGACCTTCTCACTCCCCGAGCGCGGGTCCCTGGCGATCGTCGGCGAGTCGGGATCCGGCAAGACGACCACCGCCCGCATGATCGCCGGGCTCGAGCCGTACAGCGGGGGACACCTCGTCGTCGCCGGCAACGAGCGGCGGCCGGGGCGGCCGCGCGAGCGCCGCGCCCGCAGCCAGCAGATCCAGATGGTCTTCCAGGACCCCTACTCGTCCCTCGACCGGCGCCAGCGCGTGTGCGACGCCGTCGCCGAGGCGGTTGCGCTGCATCGGCGACTACCCGCGGACCAGCTCCGGGCCCGGGTGGCTGAGCTTTTCGACATGGTGGGCCTGGACGACCGGCAGGCTCGGTCCCTGCCGAAGGCGCTATCGGGCGGACAGCGTCAGCGGGTCGCCATCGCCCGCGCTCTGGCGGCCGAACCACAGGTGCTGATCCTGGACGAGGCCATCGCGGCCCTCGACGTGTCCATCCAAGCGCAGATCCTGGGCCTGCTCGCGCGCATCCGAGCGGACACCGGAACAGCGCTCCTGTTCATCACGCACGACCTCGGGGCTATCCGGCACATCAGCGACGACGTGCTGGTGATGCAGGCGGGAAGGGTTGTCGAGCACGGCCCGGTCGCGACCGTCCTCAGCCACCCGCAGAACCCCTACACACAGCGCCTCATCGAGTCCATCCCGAAGCCGGGCTGGAGGCCGCAGAGAAGGGCGCACAGAGCTGCCGCCTGATGTCCCGCCAGCGAAGCAGCCCGCATACCGAAGATGTTTGCCCCGCTTCGGGGGGCGGGGCAAGCATCTTCATCTCGGTGTCCGTGTGCATGCGCTGCGGGTCCGCACTGCCGCGCGCGAACGTAGGCGAATCCGGCTGTTCTGGTCGCGCGGCTCTGAGCCCGCCTATGGTCCGGACGTCGCCACCGTGGTCACCGTGCGCGCGGCGCTGGAGCGCCTGCTGTTCCGCAAGCGCGCCCCCGTAGTGCTGCGGCATGCCTTCGACTTGTCGGAGACACATTCCCTGAGCCCGCCCCCGTCCCGCCCGCTGCGGTGTCCCACTCGCCCGCCGCACCGCCGACTGCGGCCGTACAGGTCGCCGTCCAAGCCCGCGACGACGCCCGCTTCCGAGGACGGACCGCTGTCGTCGGACGGCTCGGTGGACCCGCAACAGCATCTCCTCCTGGTCGCAGAGAGAAGTTTTCGGAGGGCGGCAACCTTTCGGGGCGCGGCGGCAACCAGTGGTCGGCACCGCGCCGAGAGATCGCCGGGCCGCGCGGCACAGTGCCGTTGCCGGCCTGTCAGCTTCCTCGAGGCGGTGCCCCCTTGCCCCCAGCATCCGCTAAGGAACCTCGAGACATGACCAAGCGAGCCAAGCGAGCCATCCGTCCCAGGCGCGGCCGGACCGCGGTCCTGAGCGGCGCGGTCGCACTGCTTGCGGCCGGTATCAGCGGCGGCCTCTGGGCCGGTGCGAACGCTGTCGCGCCGACGCCGAAGCCCGGTGTCTACACACTGGTCAGTGCGGCCGGCGGGCTGTGCCTGACCGCGCCGGCCGAAGATGACCCGGACGGCGCCCAGTTGAAGCAGCAGCCTTGCGGGAAGGAGCGTCAGCACTGGCGGCTGACCTCCGCAGACGACGGCTACACCCTGGTCACGGCCGACGGCGGCGCCTGCGCCGGCGTCCGGGAGGCCCGGACCGGCGCGGGCGCACCTGTACAGCAGGAGCCCTGCCGGGGCGGTGCACCCTCACAGCGCTGGATCACGAAGGCCGTCGACGACGGCCACCGGCTGGTGAACGCCGGCAGCGGCAAGTGCCTGGCTGTCAAGGGCGGTTCGGGCGAGCCGGGCGCCCGGGTGCAACAGAACTCCTGCGACTCGGCGGCGGCCAAGCGGTGGACCCTTAAGGCCGCGAACGTCGCTACGCCGCCCCCGGCCAGAGGAACGGCCGCACCCACCGTCACCGCCAGGCCGACGCCCATCACCGCGCCCGCTCCCTCGAAGCCGACCACGACCGCCACGACCGCCAAGCCCACCGCCACAACCCCTGCCCCCCGCCCCGCGGGCACGATCCCGGCCTGGCCCGTGCCCAAGGGCGACGACGTGCCGCTGACCGCTACCCAGAAGGTGACCACGGTCTTCGACGGCGACGGCCGACGTTTCGTCGGCAGGGGCGCCCTGGGCGGCTCCGGCCAATCGGAGAACCAACCCGCCATCTTCGAACTCGCAGACGGCGCAGTGCTCCAGAACGTCGTCCTGGGCAATCCCGCCGCCGACGGCGTGCACTGCAGCGGCAGCTGCACCCTGCGCAACGTCTGGTGGGAGAACGTGGGCGAGGACGCCGCGACCTTCAAGGCGAGCTCGGCATCACAGATCATGATCGTCGACGGCGGCGGCGCCCGCGGCGCGGCCGACAAGGTCTTCCAGCACAACGGCCCCGGCACCTTCGTGATCAAGGACTTCCGCGTCGAGGACTTCGGAAAGCTCTACCGCTCCTGCGGAAACTGCAAGACCCAGCACCGCCGGCACGTGGAGATCGACAATGTGCTCGTGACCGCCCAGGGCAAGGTGGTCGTCGGCATCAACTCCAACCTCGGAGACACCGCCAAGATCTCCCGACTCGTCGTCGGGGACAGCGCCCGCCCCATCACCGTCTGCCAGCGCTTCGAGGGCGTCACCAAGGGCGAGCCGAAGGCCAACGGCAGTGGGCCGGACGCCGCTCACTGCCTCTACACCCCGGCCGACGTCACCCACCGGCCCTGACACAGGCCACCGCATCGGCTGACGGCGTGCCCCCCGCGGTCTTCGGGACCGCCGGGGGGCACGCCGTTCGTGGGCTCGGGAGTGGGGGGTCAGCCGGTCCGAGCCCATGACAAGGACGGACGGGTGCGCGTCGTCCGGGTCTCGATCGACGTGGCGACGTGGAGCAGCAGGTCTTCCTGGAAGCGTCCGCCGATCAGCTGTACGCCGGAGGGCAGCCCGTCGCGGATGCCGGTCGGTACGGACATGGCCGGGAATCCGAGCACCGGAACCGCCTGCATCGGCCACTGCGCGGCCATCAGCTCCCTCACCCGGGCGTCGCCGGCGAGGTCCGCGTCCTGCTCGAACGGCGGCTCGGCACAGACCGGCGTCAGCACGATCCGGTCCTGGCCCAGGAACTGCTGGAGGCGGCTGATGAGGGTGCCGCGGCGGGCGTAGCCCCGGATGTAGTCGGTGAGGGAGGGCTGCTCGCCCCAGGTCTCCGCGGCGGCGGCGAACGAGGCGGCGAGCGAGATGCGCACGGCGTCGTCACCGAACTGCTCGATCTCCGCCATCATCGTCTTCAGCTCCTGGTAGAGCAGGAGCGACCACAGTCTGGAGGCCTCGCCGAGCAGGGGAAGCTCGGCCTCCTCCACCTCGTGGCCGGCCTCGCTGAGCCACCGCGCCGCGTCGTCGATGGCGGCGTTGACGCTGGGATGGGGCTTGACGCCTCCGGCGTCGCGGACGATCGCGACCTTGACCCGGCCGGGCGTGCCCAGCGGCGGGCGCACCGGGAGTCCCACGGGGTCGTTCAGGTCCGGGCTCACCATGGCGTGCAGGCCGAGCCGGACGTCGTCCACGGTCCAGCCGAGCGGCCCGTGGACGGCCATGGTCTGGAAGGACATGGGGCTGTCGAACTCCTCCGCGCCGCGCGGCTCCACCCCGGAGACGAGTCCCATGGTGGGGCGCAGGCCGACGGCCCCGCAGCAGTACGCGGGGAAGCGGACGGAGCCGCCGATGTCGTTGCCCTGGGCGATGGGGGTCATGCCGGCGGCGACCGACGCGGCGGCGCCTCCCGAGGAGCCGCCCGGGGTGTGGCCGGGGTTCCACGGGTTGAGCGTCTTGCCATGCAGGTCGTTTCCGGTGAACCAGCGCACGGCGAAGGCCGGGCTGTTGCTCCGGCCCAGCAGAGTCGCCCCGGAGTTACGCAGTCCCGCGATGCAGACGGCGTCCTCCTGGGCGACGGCGCCGGCCCAGGCGGGGACGCCGTGCGAGCTGGCGTATCCGCGCTGCGAGGTGTTGATCTTAGTGGAGACCGGGACGCCGTGCAGCGGGGGAAGCTCCTCGCCGGCCGCTACCGCCGCGTCGGCGGCGGCGGCCTGGGCGAGGGCATCCTCCGGCCTGATGTCCACGAGTGCGTTGAGGACCGGGTTGGTCTCCTCGATGCGTCCGAGGAAGGCCTTGGCGACTTCGGTCGCGGAAAAGGTCTTCGCTCGGATTCCGGCGGCCAGTTCGGCGGCCGAGTGGTTCCACAACGGCGTGTCGCCGGTGGCGTCGGTCATCGTCGTCTCCTGATGCGAGGGGGTGGCGGTCACTTGCCGGTGCCGCCGAGGTAGGCGGCCCACGGCATGCCCATGTACGCGAAGGAGGTCGGAGCGCCGCTGATGCGCTTGTTCATGTACATCCGCTCGTGCGTGGTGGCAAGGAACACTGCCGGGGTGGTGGGAGTGAACAGGGCCTGGGCCTCGGCGTACGCCTTGGCCGACGCGGCCGGGTCGGAGGAGGTGCGGGCCTGGTCGAGCAGCCGGGTCACGTCGGGGTTGTTGTAGTTCGTCCAGTTGAAGATGCCACGAGGGGTGACGCTCTCCGCCACGTAGGACGCGGGGTCCGGCATGGTGACGTATCCGAAGGTCAGGACGAGGTCCAGGCCCTTGCGGACGGAGGGATCGTAGAAGAGGGAGGACATCTCGGTGGGCTGGAGCTGCTTGATCTCGATGCCGACGCCGATCTTCTTGGCCGCGGCCTGGATGAACGTCAGTGCCTGCAGTCCGCGCTGGTCACCGGCGGGGATGGCGGCCACCAGGGGGCGGGTGGCCGGGCCGGCCTGTTCGGCCAGCTTCTTCGCCCGTTCCAGGTCCGGCTTCGGAACGGCGGGCAGCTTCTTGTATGCGGCGTCGTACTGTGCGGCGGCCTTGTCGCCGCTCCAGGTGAGCGGCGGGACCAGTGACTTCAGGGTGGTGGCGTCGCCCCCGAAGACGTTCTTGATCAGAGCGTCCCGGTCGATGGCATGGGACAGCGCGTCCAGGAGCCGCCGGTCGGCGGCGGGGGACTCGGCGTGGGCGGGGATCAGCAGGACGTTCTGGGTGGACGGGCCGAGGTGGATCGCACCGTTGTCGGCCTTGGCGAGCGCGGTGGCGCTGCTGGGCGACAGTTCGTAGGTGCCGTCCACCTCACCGGACAGCAGCGCGCTGGTAAGCGTGTTGCTGTTGGTGATGAACTTGAAGGTGACCTGGGCGGCCTTCGGCTTCAGCTTGGTATCCCAGTAGGCGTTGTTGCGTTCGAGGGTGATGCTGCTCCCGGACTTCCAGGAGCCAAGCTTGAATGGTCCCGTACACATCAGGCCGACCTTGGCCGTGCCGTAGGCGGGGCCCGCCTTCTCGGTGTACGCCTTCTGGCTCACCGCGCCGAACGACGTGGACAGCGCCTTGGGGAGCGTCTGGTCGTAGGTCTTGGTGCGCAGCGTCACCTGGTGCGGACCGGTGGCCTTGATCGACGTCACGGCGGAGAGGAAGTTCCCGTACAGTCCCTGCGTCTTCGGGTCCCGCTGCCGCTCCAGGCTGTAGATGACGTCCTGGGGTGTCATGGGGGAGCCGTCCCAGAACTTCACGTCGGAGCGCAGGTCGAGCACCAGGGTTCGGTCGTCGGTCCAGGTGACCTTCCTGGCGACTCCGGGGCTCAGGGAGAAGTCGGCGTTCATCCGCGTCAGCGTGTCGCAGAGGTTCGCTTCGACCGTCTGGGGCGAGTAGTCGCCGATCTTCGCGGGGTCCAGGGTCGTCGGTTCCCCGTAGGGAAGCGCCCAGGTCACGCGGTCCACGTCGGAGGTCCCGGGTGCCGTGGTGGTGGTGAGACCTCCGGGCCGGGGCGTTGTGCCGCCTCCGTTCGACGTGGTGGTGCAGGCCGTGGCGGCCAGCAGACCCACGCTCGTGAGCACCGTCAGCACCGATTTCTTCGCAGCCATAGCTGAATGCTCCTTGCCGGGAGGAGTGAGAAAAGGAGGGAGGACGCTCGCGATGGGGGCGTGAGGAACGCCGACGAGCCGTCGTAAACTAACGTCATATAACGTTGTTGCATGTCACGCTCGCATCTGGTGAGCTAACCAGTCAAGAGCAACGCGTGGCCTTCTCGTCGGACACGAGCTTCGCCCGTCAGGCAAGTCCGGCAGTAAATGCCGCCTGACCAGCAGTGATGTCAAGCGAATCCCGACGTGGCGCACTCCACCCCCGTAGCGGTCCGACCGGGCCGGTTACGACTTCGTGCACTTTCGTTCGCGGCGCGTGAGCACCTCACCCCGCTCCACAGAACCGGAGAACCGCAATGTCCTTCACTCCCGTCCTCGACTTCGCGTTCGAGATCCGCGCCAAGGTGACCGATACGCTGCACATCGGCCACGGTGACGGAGAGGTCACCGAGTTCACGCCCATCGTCGGAGGCAGCGTGGACGGCCCCCGCCTGCGTGGGAAGGTCCTGCCCGGCGGAGGGGACTGGAGCAGCACGCGGGGGGAGGTCTGTGAGCTGGAGGCGCGCTACCTGCTCCAGGCGGACGACGGTGCTGTGATCGACATCGTCAACCGCGGCTACTACCGGCCCAAGGTCGACAGCCCGGACCAGTTCGATGGAGACCTGCAGGTCACGGAGGCCGGCCACTACTACCGGACGTCACCGGTCTTCCGTACGGACGCGCCCTCTCACCGCTGGCTCGCAGAGACGGTCTTCGTCGGTCTCGCCCGTCCGGATGGCGAGGACACCGTCGTCATCCGCATGTACGCGCTCAGGTAGAAGCCGTGTCGGGGGGGGGGGGGGGGGGGGGGGGGGGAGGGGGGAGGGGGGGGGGGGGGGGGGGGGGGGGGGGGGGGGGGGGGGGGG